>JAZQYS010000697.1:0-5966 GCA_045633645.1 Victivallaceae bacterium
TTGCCGAATTCTTTGAGATTGTCAATAAGAGCGTGACGCAAATCAACGATTTTCGGAGCTTTCAAGTGCGCCAGAAATGCTTCTGCCACAGCGCAGGTCAATACAGAATCATCTGTGACTTTTGACCTGCTGCTGAACAGAGGAAAATCTTTGGTTTTGATGTTTTTTTCCTGAGCTTCATAGGGGGACCCGATGATATCTCCGATGATTGCACCCAACATTATTCAACCTCTGATTTATCAATTTTGGGGAAGGCGATGAAACCTTTTCCGATACAGTGTCCTTTTTTGAAAATACGGGGAAGCAAATCCACGCCGGAATTCAATCCCATTTCAGCCAGAGCTTTTTCGGCAGTCTGCGGCATAATGGGCGCAGATAATTGCCAGAGCAGACGGAGTGTTTCCAGAGCGCAGATCAAAATGTGCGCCTGAGGTTCACCTTGCAGCTGCCAGGGCTTGTGCAAACTTAAGAAACCGTTGAGTTTTGACGCAATTTCCGTTATCAGCACTGCACAGTCTCTGATGTTGAAAAGCGTCGGTTCAGCCGTTGCCATTTCTCTGACACTTTTGTAAATACCGTCAAGGAAAATTTCGCAGTTTTCATCTGTACCGTTCAATTCCGGGATAATGCCGTTCAGATTTCTGCTGACGAGAGTCATTACTCTGAAAAACACATTGCCGATGTTGTTGACCAGATCCGCATTGCAGCATTGACGGATAAGTTCATAACCCATCGGAGAATCATTATTCCCCATGTTTTTGGCAAGATAAAAACGGAAGACTTCCGGACCGAAAATTTCAATTGCCTTGACCGGATCGACCACATTGCCGCGTTCTTTGGACATTTTGCGGTTATCTTCTCCCAGCCAGTGACCATGCACCCAGACATTGCCGACGGGATTCAGCCCCAGCACTCTGAGCATGATCGGCCAGTAAATGCAGTGGGGCTTTGAGATATCCTTGCCGATCAAGTGGCAGGAATGTTCCCAGTATTGCGCGCGTTTTTCATCAAACTTGTAATATTCAAGTGTTGAGATATAATTCAGAAGCGCATCAAACCAGACATAAGTCACATAGTCTTTATCAAAAGGCAGTTCAATGCCGTGACTTACGCGCGACTTCGGACGTGAAATACACAACGGCGGCAGTTCGTTTTCAAGCAGATTGAGTATCTCATTGCGGACGGATTCCGGTTGAATCCATTGCGGATGATCCAGAATATAAGATCTGAGCCATTCCCGGTGCGGTTCCAACGGAAAGAGATAGTTTGTTTCCGCTACTTCAATCGGTTTCTTTTTGTGATCTTTGCAGAAGCCGTTTTCGTCCAGATCTGCAGGCGTTTTGAACATTTCGCAGCCTTCGCAGTAAAGTCCGGCATATTCGTTTTTTTCAAAACCGTTTTGTTCATAGACCTTTTGCAGAGCCGTCAGCACGCTGACACGGTGTTCATCCGGCAGAGAAGTTCTGACAAAATGATTGAAATCCACGTTCAAACTTGTGAAAAGATCGTGAAACTGCTTGTTCCTGTGAGCCAGATAAGCCTCCGTGCTTAAATTGCTTTCACGGATTTTCTGCTGCATTTTCTGACCGTTCTCGTCCACACCGGTAGACATCGCAACCCAATTTCCCTGTGCGAGATTCCAGCGTTTGATGATATCCGCCATGACGCTGGTGTGAGCATGACCGGCATGGGGATCACCGCTCGGGTAATAAATCGGCGTTGTAATGTACTTGAGCGTGCGTCCGGAGAAAGAATGATTGACCCGTCTGAAACGGAAGAAAATCACAAGGCTGCTGCCGTCGGTATTTTCATTTCCGGAAACATTTTTGCAAAACTCTTCACGCGAAGAAAATCCCGCCTGCCGGATTTCATCAGCAGACACTTCTTCAAGAATACGGACAAATGTTTCCGTGACAAGAATGATCCATTTTTGATCGCTTGTGCAGTAAAACAGTTTGCCGTCAAGCTTTTCGTCAAGGCTGCCCTGCAGGTGTCCCTGATTATCAATGAATCCGATACCGCGGCACGGTTCAATCTGCCAAACTTTTGCTGTTTCGTTCCGATACAGTCCGGAGTGCTTGTAAATTGCCGCATGAAGTGTTTTGACTCCTGTGGAAATCAACCGCATTTCTTCCTCTGAAAAATGGAAATAATCGTGTTTCCGGGGACTTTGTTTGGTAAGATTTTCAAAAAACATGACAATCCCTCCTTATAATTTCAGGGGTTCCGCCGGGCACTTTTGTCTGCCCGCTGTAAAAAAACGATACACAGGCAGATACAATGGGGTAGGAAGATGATGTTTCGAAGATTCTTTTCCTGTCTTTTTTTAATGGAGTTAAAAGATTTTATTGTATGTCCTGTCGGATAGGAGCATAAGATACACTGTTTTTTTTATTTTGCAAATGAAATTTTAAAAAATTTGTAAAATACTGATGCAGGAGTACATAGGATTTTTTATAAATACTCTTCTTTTCAGGAGCTGGCGAATAAAAAAAGGGGAAACTGATGTTGTCAGTTTCCCCTGGAATATCAAATCAATTATTTGCTGCAATAGATGCAGACAAAGGCGATGATACCGATCAGAACCATTGCGCCGGCGGCACCGAAGCAGATGATGTTTTCCAGATTCTTAGAGCAATATTCTTTGAAACTCATTTTTTTGTCTCCACAGTAAAGTTTTTTCCAGCCGCGAAACTTGTGATGTGCGTACTTTCTTTTTTGCGGCAAACGGAAAAGCGCGTCAGAGTAATTTTTTATTCCGGATACCAATACGAAAAGTACATCAAATTTTTGCGGAATTTTTGGAGACAGTCATTTAATTCTTCCTGCCGGAGTCGCGGCTGAAAGCCCTCCGTCAGATCGAAAAAGACTGCTCAGTCGTGGAAAACTGCGGTCCCGCCCTGACGGGGAAAGAGAATGTTGAATAAACGGGATAGGTTGAATTTTCTCTTGTCTTACATCTGCTGAAACTGTTTTCAGCAATGATTTGACGGCAGAAGTCAGGGAGCAGTTTGCCCTCCAAATGACCGGTCCTTTGAAGATTCCAGGATTGTCCGGGACGGGCACTGCGGAAATTCAATTGAAGCTGCTGCCCCAGACGGTAACGCAAAGCCGGAGCTTCGCAATCGCGATTGACAGTCAATAAACCGGAATAGGCATTGCCGCTCCGGGGAAATGAGTGTTCCGCAGGATGTTCTGTCGGGTGGGCAAAAAGGGAAATACCGGAAAAGAGCAAGGCGGCAAAAAAGACAATCCGCAACGCGCCTGCTTTGTGAAACAGGGCGTCCAACTTATGAAAAATATTTTTCAGGTTGCGCGTCATGTCTTAAACTCCGTGTTTTTTTTCCTGTACAATCATACTATACAGCGTTGAAAATTGAAAAGCAAGCGGAATTATTGCAAAAAAGTAATTTTTCTGCAAAATTGTTTCACGCTTGCTTTTTTGATTTTCAAAGAGGGGAACTCTTTACTGTTTGAATTCCTGCCATTGGGGGGAATCCTGATTGTTGCCGGTCAGGATTTCCACGCGTTTTTCCAGAGCAGTAATCTGCTCTCGGCAATGGGCAGCAAGGTAACTTCCCCTTTCAAACATCTCAAACGTTTTTGTCAGAGGAAGCTGTTCATTTTCAAGAGTAGATGCAATGTTTTCCAATTCAGCGAGAGCTGTCTCAAAAGGCAGTGCTGCAATGTCCTGCGGAATCTTTTTCTCTGTTTCTGCCATGATGGATTACATCCAGTTTTTGAGCAGTTCTTCTCTTGAAAGAGTAGAGAAGTAACTTGCGGGGATATCCAGAATGGTGAACGCTCCGGAACAGCCTTCGGCGGCAAGTCTTGCTGCGGCGCGGGCGTGTGCGACCAGAACGTTTGCTGTGGCCTCCGGATTGCTGCCCCAGACACAGCGGTATTCCGCCAGGGCGGGATGTTTTTCTTTGTCTCCGGTTGTTCCGGCAGTGATGACAACGCCGTCGTGGGGGAATCCCTTGTAATTGGCGTCAAGTTCTTCCTGAGAGATGAAGTTGACAGTCGTATCATAGGGTTCAAAATAACCGGGCATTTCAACGATAGCCTTGGTGACTTCAGCAGGATCTGCACCCTCTTCAAGAACGACAAAACATTCTCTTGAGTGCATATCTCCCGGTGTGAACTGCGGATTTTCACCCTTGCGGGCCTGATCGACTGCTGCGGGGATGGCGTGGGTGAACTGACGGGCATCTTTGACACCTTTGATGGTGCGCAGTGCGTCGGAGTGTCCCATGCTCAAGCCGCCGGCGGGACCCATACCGTAAAATCCGTAGGCGCGGGCGCCGGGGATGAAACTGTTGCCGAGAACCCGTTCCAGAGAGAAGATACCGGGATCCCAGCCGGTGGAAATGACGGCAACGTGTCCGGAGTCTCCGGCAGAGTCATCCATAGCCTTGAAGTATTCGGGGATACGGCTGTGGTTGTCAAAACTGTCAACGGTATTGACATATTTGCAGAGAGCCGGGCCCTGCTGGGGCAGATCGCTTTTTGAGCCGCCGCAGAGAATGACCACATCTGGATTGATTTCTTTGCTCCATTTTTCAACATCAGCAAGAGCAACAACGGGGACAGTTTCTCCCAGTTCTTTTTTGACCCGTTCCGGAGAACGGGAGGCGATTCCCACCAGTTCCATGTCAGGATTATTAGCGATTGAGGCCATCACGCCCCGTCCGACATTGCCGAAACCGGCAATCATAACGCGTACTTTATTCATAGCAGTGTTCTCCTTTTTTGATTTTGCTGCAGGTAATATACTCCTTTTTTTCTGTGACTTCAAGGAGAAATTTCTGTTTTCCAAAGAGAACCATTACAAAAAACGCATTATGCTGCCGGAATCGGCATGCATAATGCGTTTTATTCATTTTTTATTTTTATTTATCGTGCAATTCTTTCAACTCTTTCATCCATTGCCAGAGGTCGATGTCACCGTGTTCGCCGAAATAATTGACTTTGACGGATTTGGGTGAAGTTATGCGGTTGTATGCGGCGAAAGCGCAGTCGGCAGGAGCGGTTGCATCGCGCAGGGAAATTTGCATTTTTACCGGACACTTGATTTTATCCGCGATATTCTGGGCATCAAAGTAACTCATCACGCGGTGAACCTGTTCAAGTTTTTCGGGAAAACGTTCAATGTATTTTGCGATATCTCCGCCTGCGGCGGTGCGGGTGAAAATGCGCCTTTCCCAGCAGCAGTAACTTGGAACCGCAGGCAGACACAGGGCAATACGCGGTTCAAGTGCCGCCATGATAAGAGAAGTTCCGCCGCCCTGACTTGCACCCATGACTGCCACTTTTTCTGTATCAACAAAAGGCAGATTAAACATCGTTTTCACCCAGAGCAGCTGATCGGTGAATACGTGATAAAAATAATTATCCAAAGGATCGGGGGAGTGAAGATTATTGGTCACCCAGCTGCCTTTGAGGAAACCTCTCTGCATCGGGGTATTGCTTGAAGTTATTCCGCCCTGAAGACGGAACTCCGTCTGCAGAACCGCAAAACCGCAGGCGGCATAACTGCTACAGCCCATGGGAGAGTCTCCACGACTGCCGTTCCCGCCGTGAAAGTAAATGACTCCGGGGACTTTGTTTGTCTCAGAGGCTTCAACCGGCAGATAAAGCCATGCTTTCAGCGGCGTTCCGTCAAGGGCGTATTGGGTCAAATCAAAGACTTTAAGATACTTGTAAGGGGAATCTTTAACCTCGTTGATTTCAAGACGGGGATGGTGTTTTTCGACCTTTTCTGAGGCTTTTTTCCAGAAGTCATCAAAATCTGCCTCTTTTGTCAGGGGATAACTGGTGTTGGAAATTTCTTCCAGCTGTTTTTGAACGAAAGTCATCGTTGTACCTTTTTTATTTTTGCTCTGTTCCCTATACGGGTAGATAATTACCCGTAGGGTACTGTTCTTACTTTATAAAATACTTCGCTTTTCTTGAAAAGGGTTGGG
>JAZQYS010000698.1:0-11897 GCA_045633645.1 Victivallaceae bacterium
CAGTGGGTTTGCACGCCGCAGTTTGGTATGGCTCGGGCGAAGAGTAACTGCAGGGGTATGCGTTGCTTTGCTTGATGGCTGCGGGGGTATGCGGGGTGCGTGGGCGTGACGCTTGCATAAGACTTATAAGACTTATAAGACCTATGCAATGATGATGGGGGCGTCATGTGATACCCAGTGGGTTTGCCTGTCGCAGTCTGGTATGGCTCGGGCGATTATTTACCGCAGGGTAAAGCAACGCACCCGACCGCTACCCGCTTTTTTTTGCCAAGCTTTTTTTTCTACCGAAAAAAAGCGGTCAGAAGGAGACGTGGACGTTTCCGGTGATGCGGGTGGGGGGAGCCATGATTTGGAGACCGATGGAGTCCCAATCGTCTCTGTCCCAGGAACGTAAGAGGAGGGGATCAGTGGGAGCCCCCCAGGGGTTGAGATCAATGATAAGAATTTCGTTATCGCTGGTGATATAAATATCCATAACAAAATCATCTATGGGGAGATTCCAGACGATATCGCTGACCATTTTTTCGGCGGCCTGCAGAAAACCCTGTCCTTTTTTATCAAGAATGGGAAAATGGCGGATAAGCCAGTACTGACTCATAGCGCAAAGTTTGCCATTGCGGATAAAGAGGCGGAATTCGCGTGCTTTGTTAAGGTTGCGGAAGGGTCGCAAACAGATAAATTCAACATTTCCGTTGGCGGCGGCACGGCGGATTTTTTCACTTTGGCAGAGAAATTTCCATGCACTTTCGGGGGAATAAACGGCACCTTTTTTCTTTTGGAAACGCTCCGTATCAGTGGGAGAACAAACATCGGTGGAAGTGAAACAGTTGCCATGAATACGGGACATAGGCACTTTCAAATCTAAGATAATTTGTTTGGAAACGGAACGGGGAGAACTTTTTCTCTCTTCATCAGAAGCGGCGAGAAAAGCAATCGCTTCGGGGCGCAGACGGACAAAAGAAGTCGGGAATGCGTAAGCGGAAAGATAGGGATACCAGTTGGGTATGCGTAAAAAATCGTAATTATTGTTCATTTTCTCCGGACTCCTTCTCGGCTGATTCGCGTTCAATTGCGGCTGTGGTATAAAGCCAATAAATCAGCAGTCCTGCCATGTAGACAGTACTGAACGAAAACAGCGGGAGATCCAGAGCGGGGAAAGCACTTGCGACCAGCATGGCGGGAAATCCGGCATAAATACCGATTTTCCAGAATTCCCGCAGGGAAAGGTAAACGGGATATCTGCCGTAGGAGGTCAATCGGAACATGCCGACAAAAATGGCCGTGTAGAGGACGGGGAGCAGTAAAGCAAGACAAAGATTCTGAACAAAAAGAGAAACCGTCCAAATCCCCTGAAAAGTTCCGGAAAGATTTTGAACAGAGAGGGATTCAAGGTCATCAAAATCCCATTTTTCTTTGGACACAAGATTGATTTTGAGCAGTTGAGCTGTCGTCATAACGACGGAACCTGAAAGTTTCACGCGTTCATCGCCGGGGAGCATGGTGTGGGTTGTCCAGCGTCCTGTTTCGGAACGGACGGCAGTTGCCAGTCCGCCGGGAGCCCAGAGAATCAGGAAAGAAAACTTTTCCAGATTGTCAGCAGAACCGGACAATTTTCCGGAGGGAACATACCACAACAAGCCGTTATTGGGAAGCTTGAGTGAGCGTTCAACATCGGGAGATTTTTCAGGAACAAGTCCCCGGTCATCACTTAAAATTCTGCTGCCGAAAACGGATTCAAAAATTTTCATACCCGCTTGAAATACGCCGCGCTGACGGTGAACTTCTCCCCAGGTCATAAGCAGCGAGCAGAACATGCCCATTAAAATCAGGTGAAAAACAGTCCGAACCCAGGATTGGGAACGCAGACGGTAGAAGATGGAAATTCCGGAACAGCTTCCGGCAAGGGCAGTTAAAAATGAGACTTTTGAATTCATTTGCGCGTTACTCTGCGGAAATCATGACTTTTTCCGAATTCAACCAGACGCTTGAACTGCCCTTCAATCCGCCGGGCTGCTTCGGGCGAGAGGCGATCGGTAAAAAGGTATCCGTCAAGGTGGTCGATTTCATGCTGAAGACAACGGCCGAGCAAGCCGCCGCATTCGCCTTCAATGGGTGTACCCGAGAGCAGCTGGGCACGGAATGCCACACGCGCGGGACGCACGACGGGCGCATAAATTTCAGGCACAGAAAGACAGCCTTCGTCACGCTCGGCAACATCACCGGAAACTGCAGTGATTTCAGGATTGACCAGAGCCATGGGCATAGAGTTATACATACTCTCTTCAAAGGGAGTCAATCCGGCGGCTTTTTCTTCATCAGAAAGCGGGACGTCGATAACAATCAGACGCAGGGATTCACCATATTGCGGTGCAGCCAGACCGATGCCGTCAAAAGCAACCATGCTCTGAAACATCTTTTCGGCAAGCTGCTTGATTTCATCAGTAACAATACCGACCGGAGCGGCAACCCGGGAAAGAACCGGATCGCCGGCAGTCCTTACTTCATAGCGCGCTTTTCTTTTGAACATATCAGAACAGCACTCTTATTTTGCAGGTTTCGCAGTGGCACTTGCCGGAATCACCGGAGCCGCGGTTTTCTTGGCAACAGCTTTCTTGGCAGGAGCAGTTTTGACAACAGCCTTCTTGACAACAGCCTTCTTGGCAGGAGCGGCTTTGACAGCGGCCTTCTTGGCAGGAGCGGCCTGAACTTTGTTTTCCTGAACTTTCATATTTTCCAGTCCCGGGGCGGCTTTGCTGCCGGAGGTATTCTGGGCACTCATGTAGTACTCGGCGGTGTTGACACCGACAGCGGCATCAAGCTGGGCGCGGGCATTCTGAATGTTGATGTAACTTGAAGCGAGGTTGGTTTCGGCTTCAACCAGGTCGCGCTGAGCCTCATTCAGACGGGTCAGTTCAGCGTTACCGGCGCGGTATTCATCATCAACCAGATCGCGCTGTTTCTTGGAAAGATCGCGGGTCTTGAGATAGAGCTGATTCTTTTTGATGCTCTGGAGATAGTTGGAGTGAGCCGTACGAACTTCTCTTACAACAGTGAACCACTGAGTTGCAACGGCATAATCGGCAATAGCCAGATTTGCCTGATATTCACGAACCTTATTGTAACGGATCAAACCGTTGAAGATGGTCCAGTCAGCAGAAATGCCATAGTTGAAAGAGGGGGAGTGGGATTCATCATGTCCGTTGGTCTGGGTGGCGCCGTGATGATAACGGTTGTAGCTGGTGCCGTAACCGAAGTTGGCGAAAGCAGAAACAGTGGGAGAAAATGCGCTGTAAGAGGAATACATCTGATAGCGGGCAATTTCAAGCTGTTCACGGTATCCTTTGAGATCCGGACGGTTGGCAAGAGCGGCATCCAGATAAATTTCAACAGAGGGAAGAGTCTGCTGATTGTTCTTGAAATCGCTGGAGAAATCCAGATCAGCCGGCAGAACACCGTCGGGATAACCCATCAGAACCGCCAGAGCGTAGACAGACACATCATACTGATAGTCAGCAGAAACTTTGCGGACATCGGCATTGTTCATCAGAATCTGGAAGTTGAGAACGGAACTCAAGGGAACGGCACCCACGTCAAACTTGTACTGGGTATCTTTGAGGGAGGTTTTCTGGAATTTGCGGTCCTCTTCAGCAATGCGGCGGTTTTCAATGGCCAGCAGAACTTCGTTGTAGGCATAGGCAACGGAACGCATCAGCAGACGGCAGGCATCCGCTTCAAGATTTTTGCGGTAATTGACACCGATCTTGGCAGAAAGCACATTAAATTCACGGGCAAGACCGTCAAAGAGCAGCCAGTTTGCGGAAACACCGGTACTGGTGGTGAAACTGTCGGTACGTTTTCTGTGGCCGTCATCTTTAGCAAGGTTGACCTGATGGGTCGTCCAGTTATGGGCGTTGCGGAGAGTGAAGTCCGCACCGATAACGGGTGAATAACTGCCCAGCGCCTGATGATATTTTGCCTGAGCAGCATTGATTGCAAACGAGGCGGAAATGTAATCAGGATTGTTCTGAAGTGCAATTCTCTGGGCATCGGCAAGGGACAATTTTTTCATCCCCTTGAAAAGTTCATCATTTTTATCCTTTTCACGCTGAGTGAAGGTATCTCCGTAAGTGGCTTTCGGAGCAGGAGGATAGTTGTAACAGCCGCACAATAAAACCAGTCCGGCAAGAAGAGACAGGCTCACATTCAGTTTCATTTTTTGTTGTTCCTTATTTAAAATTATACAATAAAACTCTGATTTTTTCACTTAGGATATCTTAATTGATTTACTATATCACAAAATTGTAATTTTTTCAAGCGTGTATCAGAATTTGTCCGATAATTTTTTCAAGTAAAAATTCAGAAATCCTTATCGTTATTACTCCCGTGCCAGATAGAGGGAATAAACCGTTCCCATATACTCAAATTCGCCTGCTTTCACATAAGACAAATGGAAAAAGGGCGTGGATGCCAGAACTGCGGGACGCTCTTTGTCAATATATGCCATGACTTTTTCAGGATAATCCGCATATACATTGCGTCCCCAGTTAACAAACATGGGGTGTTTGAAACCTCTGCTTTCCGGGAGAATTACGGACCATATACCGTCTGCGGTATAGTTGAAAACTTTTAAATTTTTCAAACGCAGATCCTGTGCGATATCACAGATGAATTTTTCTCCCCTGCCGTGCCGGATGAAACGCAATCCCGGCAAAGTAACGGATTGACGCAAATTGAATTCCGATACGCGGAAAATTCCGCCGTACATGCGCCAGAACCCGCCCCAGACCAGCGGCAGAAAAAGAAGCGTGATGTAAAGTCCTTTTTTGTACCGTTCCAAATTCTGAGCGTAAAATATTTTTTGAACGGCATAAGCATAAGCCCCCATCATGGGAACCGATCCCCAGTAAAGATGACGGACACAGGGAACTGGATAATATTGATGATAAGAGGCCAGTCCGAAGAGAAGAAGTGTCAGAAGAGAAAGAGTTTTGACGTTTTTCCCCTGCGGTGTGAAAAATCTGCGACATGAAAAAAGAAAAAGTCCCAGCACAACAACGGGAATAAAAGCAAAAATAAAATTGGTGGTTTCCGTGTGCGGGAGAAAAGTTTCAATAAGAGATGTAAGCGAACCGGCTCCGCCGCGTTCCCAGGCAAATTTGCCGACAAAGGAAAATATCTGTTTGAAACAATCGCCCCAGGCATTCCCGATGGTAAGATAAAGACTGTAAATGCCAAGCACAGTCAGTATGCCGCCTGCAAGAGACAGGGCTTGTTTTCCGGCGGGACGGATGCCTGAAAACAAAAACGCGGCACACATCTGAGCAATTGCCGTCACCACACCGCAGGGCCAGCGGAATCCGAAAATCAATCCGGCGCAAATACCTGAAAGATAAAAGAAAATATCTTTCTCTTTCTCGTATGCCAGAAGAATGAATTCCGCCGCAAGCATCATGAAAAAGAGAGCGTAGACACTTGACCAGATGTGAAACGGAACCAGCAGATACGGAGCCAGTACAAAGAACATGATAATGTTCAGCACCCTGAAAGAAACGGCAAGAAAACGCTTCCAGATCAAATCATTCAAAATGACGATTCCGGCATAAAAAACCACCGTTCCGAGTTTCAGGACCGCAAGTTCGTTTCCGAACAAACGGAGCATCCCGCCCTGAAGCAGCGGAGAGAGGATTCCGTACTGACAGAAAACCTCTTTAAAAATCCACTTGCCCTCAGCCGCATCAACTGCCGCCTTGAACATGATGCCGTCATGGTGCAGATCCATTCCCAGAAGCGAAAACGCGCCGACCCAGATGAGGGTGAATACAGCAAGAAAAATATAACAGAACGTTTCGCGCCGGGAAATATACATAAAATTTACTCCTTGACCAGAGGTTCGCCGGTTGCAAAACCGTTGATGGTGGCATGGGCGACGATTTTATCTTCATCATTGAAAACATCAACGGCAAAAAGTCCGGTGCGCTGTCCGCGGTTAATTTCCCGTGCCACAGCACGCAGTTTCTTTCCCGTTCCCGGACGGACATAGGAGATATTGCCGCCCATGGCGATCATTCCCTGATTCCGTGAGTTGGAAGCTCCCGCCGCCGTCAGGTCGCACAATGTAAAAATTGCACCGCCCTGAACGAATCCGCGGGAATTCATGCTGTCGGGCGTGATATCCATTTCACCCTCGGCGTAACCCGGTTCAACTTTGACCAGACGTATGTTGCCGGAACGGGCATATCGGTCGTGGGTGTTGATGAAATCTTTAATGATGTCGCAATTCATAGAATGATCCTCCTCAATATCAATCTTTGAATATAAAGTAAACTGCTCCGAGCATACAGAGTGCCGCCCAGAGAAAATTCAACTTGACCGGTTCTTTCATATAAAAAATTGAAAACGGAACAAATACTGAAAGGGCAATCACTTCCTGCATAATCTTCAGCTGAGCTAAATTGATATTGCCGGCGTGTCCGATTCTGTTGGCGGGAACCTGGATGAGATATTCAAAAAAGGCGATTCCCCAGCTGACAACAACGGCAATCATAAGCGGCTTGCTGCCCAGAGTTTTGAGATGTCCGTACCAGGCATAAGTCATGAAACAGTTTGAAAGCACCAGCAATCCGGCGGTCTGCCAGAATGCGGCACTTGAAAAAATATTCATCATTTTTCAAGAGACTCCTTCCAGAGAGCATGAAGTTCACCCAGATCGCGGCAAGTTAAGTGCGGACGCAGATTTTCAGGGGTGTCACTGTAATCACAGCCGGGGCTGATATGACAACTCCAGGCACCGGCATTGCGGCCGACGGCAACATCGGTTGCAAGACGGTCCCCGACCATGAGGACCTCCTGCGCCGAAGCACCGAAACGGGCGGCTCCCAGCTGAAGAATACCCGGATCGGGTTTGCCCAGCACTTTGAGGGTCTTTCCGGTAGAGTGTTCGATACACTTGGTAATAGCGCCGCAATCCACCAGCCAGGTCGGCTGATCGGTGGGGCAGAACACGTCCGGATGCGTGGCAAAAGAGGGAACACCCTGCTTGACGAACCATGAAGCACGGCAGAGACGGTCATAAGTCAGACTTCTGTCAAACGCAATGATAACGGCATCGGGATCGTCTTCTGTGATTTCAAATCCCGCCGCCTCAAATTCCGGAACAATGGACTTCATTCCGAGCAGATAAAGTTTTTTGAACTCCGGATGATTGCGGTGCAGATAGTCGATGCAGTAAAGTGTGGAGTTGTAGAAGTTCTTTTCAGTAACTTCAACACCCATATTTTCCAGACGTTTCACATACTCATTGATACTGTAACTGGAGTTATTTGAAAGAAACGCATAACCGACATTCTGCTCTCTTAAAAATGCCAGAAAGGGTTTGGTACAGGGAAAAAGATAAGTTCCTTTATAAATGGTGTCATCCATATCCAGGAACACCTGTCTGATTTTTGAAAATTCAATCATATCACACCTGATTTAAAACAACGGAACACGGAACTCTTTGTCAGATAATTCCACATCCAATTTATAGTAAATAACTTTTGATTTCTGTTCAACACTGCCCTGTTGGACAATGGATTCATCGGGGATCATCACGCCCTCGTACATGCTGTAATTGAGCATGCGTGAATCATAATCAATGCGGCTGCCGGGAACACCCATGGTCATACGCAGTCTTCTGCTGAAAAAGTCTTTGCTTCCCACATAGATATACATAGGCGTATTCTTTTCACGGAAACAACTGAGACGGTAAAAATCCTCATCTCCGATCCGGCTCCGGTCGATGGTGATTTGTTTGAAAACTTTTTTCAGAGGCGTTCCCGGATTGGTCAGACGTGCCAGTATCATCACGCTCTCAAGTTTCTGCCGGTCCAAACGGACAACTTTTTTACTGTCCATATTCACGAACCAGCCTTCGCTGCCGCTGACAATGATCATCTGTTCAGGTTCATTGTCGGTGTAAGTGGTGAGTTTAAACTGGTCCGGTGCGCGGAATTTAACTTCAACCATCTGAACTTCGGGCAGTTCCATCCAGCTGCGGTCGGTTGTGACCTGCTGGCGCATAACGTAACTCTTTGCGCGGGCAAAACGTCCGTTGGGGTCCATTGCCTGCTGCATGCGTTTTTCAAGTTCATCCACAGAAATATCTGCGGCGGAAATTTCTTCACTGAAAGAGCTGCACCCTCCTGCCAGAAGCAGAGAAACTGCAAAACACAGCATAAGAAACAATCTCATAACACGCCCCCCTCAACCGTTCAACACAGCAGATACTTTTTCAAGAAAAACCTTTTCCAAATCTGAAAACTCCGGCAGTTCAACTGTCGCGCCCGCCGCCATGAGGTGTCCGCCGCCGCCGAAATCTGCAGCAATGGGTGCGACCGGATAACGGGGATCTTTGCTCCGCAGAGATACCTTGAAACCGTCTTCCTGTTTGTGGACAAGCATGGCAATAACCACACCGTCTATTTCACGCAGAAGATCAATGATTCCCTCATCTTCTTTGAGAGAAAAATTGTATTTATCCAGAAGTTCCTGCGGAATAAAGGCATAAGCAAATCTTCCCCCGCAAGCAACTTTGATTTGAGAGGAAATAAGTTCGCTCTCAAAACGCAGCTGTCTTTCGGGTTTGCTGAAAAAGAGGATATTGATAAGTTTTTCAAAATCCACCCCCATATCCAGCAGTTTTGCCGCCATACGCAGGACCTCGCCGTTGGTATTTGAAAACTTGAATCCGCCGGTATCGGTCAACATACCGGTCAGGAGAAACTCCGCTGTCCGTTTTGAAAAAGCAAGATTGGACTGAAAAGCCAGAGCTGATACCACTTCGCAGGCACTTGAGGCTTTGGAGTCCACAAAGTTGAATCCGGCGCAATCCACGTTATTGGTAAAGTGGTGATCAAGACTGAAAAAGCGGCTTTTATCCGCAAGATTTGTCAAAACACCGTTATCGGCAATGCGGTGAAAAGCGGCGCAATCCAGGGCGACAAAGGTGTCATAATCTGCCGGATCAGCCTCACGGAGAGAATCAAGTCCGAATTTCAGATATCTTGCCGGCGGATCAACAGGCAGAAGAACATCCGCTTTTTTTCCCTGATCCAGCAGAAAAGAACGCATCCCGAAGGCGGAGCCAATGGCATCGCCGTCGGGACGGACATGGGTGAATATCAAAAATTTTTCACCTTGAAGCAAGGCTGAAAGCAATGTTTCAGGAATCTGCACTGCCATTTTCCGCCTCGCTCAGAATTTCAAGCACTCTGTCGCCTTTTTCCTGCCTCAAATCGCGTTTGAAGTAAAGGACGGGAGTGTGTTTGAATCCAAGTTTTGTTGCGATACTGCGCTGAAAATCAACCCGCACACGGTCAAGTTCACGCATCACACGTTCTTTATCCGACGGTGTACCGCCGAAAATACTCACGTAAACCGTTGCATTCCGGAGATCCACACTGGTCTTGACTTCAGTCACAGAAACCAGCATACCGGGGGCGGAAATCAGCCCCCGGGTGATATCATCGGCAAGTTCGCGTTTGAGCAGTTCGTTGACCCGGGTCAGACGATCGACTTTTTCTGCCATATTACAAAGATGCCTTCTTTAATTCAATTTCATAAATTTCGATTTCATCACCGACATCAAATTCGGTGAAGTTATCCAGACGGATACCGCATTCCAGACCGGCTTTGACTTCGCGGACATCATCTTTGAAGTGGCGCAAACTGGCAACTTCTCCGTTGTAGATAAGTTCCTTGTTGCGGCGGACACGCGCCTTGGCACCCACCTTGACCACACCGCTGTCCACACGGCAGCCGCAAATCTTCGGTCCCTTTGAAAGTTCGAAAATCTGGAGAATACGCGCCTGACCGATCTCTTTTTCACGCTTTTCAGGTTCAAGTTTACCGGCGAGCGCGTCGGTGATATCTTCAAGCAGTTCGTAGATGATACTGTAAAGTCTGATTTCTACACCGCGTTTTTTGGCAAGATCGTTCACGCCGGGATTGACGCGGACGTGGAAACCGACCACCATTGCACCCGTTGCAGCGGCAAGTTCAATATCTCCGTCACTGATCGGACCGACACCGTTGGCAACGACTTCAGCACGGATTTTCTCAGAGGGCAGTTCCGCCAGAGACTGGGCAATGGCTTCTCCGGAACCCTTCACGTCCGCCTTGATGACGATGTTAAGGTGATGTTTCTGCTTTTCGTCGCTGTTCAGACGGCTGAACAAATCTTCAACGCTGGAAATACCGCTTGAAGAAGCCATCTGACTGCGTTTGTCAGCGATGCGCTGCTGAGCCTTTTCACGGGCTTCACGCTCGGAGGAACAGACTTCCAACTTATCTCCGGCTTCGGGAACACCGGAAAGACCCACCAGTTTAACCGGGGTACTGGGACCGGCAGTCTTGAGTTTGCCGCCCTTGTCATCAAAGAGAACACGGACTTTTCCGTAATGTTCGCCAACCAGAACGATATCTCCGGTACGCAGTGTACCATCCTGAATCAGGATACTGGCAGTTGAACCCAATCCCTGCTCCAGCTGAGCTTCAATAACCACACCGGCGGCTTTTTTGTCCGGATTGGCTTTGAGTTCAAGCATTTCAGCTTCCATCAAGATACGTTCAAGCAGATCGGGCAGTCCGGCCTTGGTCTTTGCCGAAACACGCACCGTACCGACGGTACCGCCCCAGTCTTCACTGGTTAAGTTATTCTGCTGCATGTGGAGCAAAATCTTATCCGGATCCGCTTCGGGCAAGTCAATTTTATTGATGGCGACAATGATCGGCACTTTGGCGGCAAGAGCGTGATTCATCGCTTCAACCGTCTGGGGCTTGAATCCCTCAGCAGCGGAAACGACCAGAACCACAATATCCGTCACATTGGCACCGCGGGCGCGCATACTTGAAAACGCCGCGTGTCCGGGAGTGTCGATGAAGGTAATCTGTTTGCCGTTGAATTCCACAGTTGAAGCACCGATATGCTGGGTGATGGCACCGGCTTCACCGGCGGTCACGTTGGTATGACGGACGGCATCCTGCAAAGAGGTCTTGCCGTGGTCAACGTGTCCCATGAAGGTCACCACCGGGGGACGTTCACGCAACAGGGCGGGATCTTCTTCTTCCTGCACTTCTTCAACATCTTCAACTGCACTTGCGGCATTGCCGATTTCAAGCGTGAATCCGTAATTTGCACACAGTTTTTTGGCATTGGCTTCACTGACGGGCTGATTGATTCCGGCAAGTTCGCCGAGTTTGATCAGATCCATGATAACTTCGTTGGGCTTTTTGCCCACGGCATCGGCAAGATCTTTGACGACCAGCGGCACCGGAAGAGTGATGGTTTTGCCCTTGTTGTCAGAACCGGCAGTATCTTTGCCTTTGCCTTTGCCTTTGGTCTTGACCTGCTGAGTCATTTCAACACCGGAACGGCGCTGTCCTTTTTTGCCGGAGTTGCCGCCTGAAACCTTCTTGGCAACAGCAGAGGAAACCGCCGCTTCAACGGTGTAGAGATCATCAAAATAGGCGTCAATGAGTTCAATCATATCCTCCGGAATCTTGCTGGTTTCGCCCTTGGGAGTATCAACACCCTGAGAGTTGAGTTCCTTGATAATTTCCTGAGAAGATACTTTGTATTTGACTGCGAAGTCTTTAACAGTCATCGTATTTTTTGCCATAATCCACCTCTTGCGTTATTCATTTGCAAGCCGTTCCCGGGCTGCGGTGATTTCATCAGCATCAATGCCGTCAATGGCGGCAAGAACTGCGGGCTCGGCAGCGAGAACACCATCAAGCGTCACAAAACCATTATCAACGAGTTTCTGGGCAGTTTTGTTTGAAACGCCCAGTTCTTCAGCGAGTTTACCCGCCGCAGCGGCAAGCTGTTCGCTGATTGAGGGACCGTTTCCGGCAACAGC
>JAZQYS010000699.1:0-5483 GCA_045633645.1 Victivallaceae bacterium
AGGTTAAGCACAGCGGTCTTGACCGTTCCTGTGACATCTTCGGCAAATGAAACACCGGCAAGTCCCAAAAACAACGATAACAATAAAAATTTCTTCATTGTACACTTCTCCTGCTTGAAAAAAACAACTTTTGCTGTTAAATTGTCAACATGTCATTTTTTATAGTTTAACGTTTTACAGATAATATAGCTTCATTTTTCAAAAGGTACAACCATATTATGAAAAAAACAGCCTTTTTGTTGTTCAAAAAAAATATTTTTTCAGGATTTTCTCTCCTGTTTCTCTTTATTGCCCTGATTTTTACCCAGGGTTGCCACACATTTCCCGGAGAGCAGCTTTATAATGTGCATTGGAAACCCGTTGAAAAAGCTCCTGAAAGTGTCTTTCTGCTTTTTACTTCTGACAAACGCAGAGTCGTCGGCTGCTGCGGAGCAAACCGCTTTTTCGGTCCTGCAAAAATCGGAAAAGACGGCACGCTTTCTATCGGTATGCTGGGCGCAACCCGCATGATGTCTCCGCACTTCCGGTACGAGCAGAAATTTCTTGAAAATCTTCAGGCTGCCAAAAGTTACCGTTTTGAACCTGACGGTACACTCCTGTTTCTTGATATTGACGGCTCTGTGTGTATGCGCCTGCGGGCAGTCCCTCCCCAAGCTGCAGGTGAAAAATGAAGTCTTTTCTTGAACGTTTTCTGCATTATCTTGAAACGGAACGCAACTCTTCAGTGCATACCGTCAGTGCCTATGCACGCGACATAAAAGAGTTTGCAGTCAAAATCCGTGAAAATGAAAACTTTGATGATTGGACAAGTGTTGACCATGACCAGGCCCGTACCTTTGTCATGAAACTCTTTGATACGGGCGACTCCAAGAGAAGTATCCAGCGCAAACTGTCTGCAATGCGTTCTTTTTACCGCTTTCTCATCAAGCACAACCTGGCGGAATCCAATCCCTTTTCGGGACTTGCGCCGATCAAATCCGACAAGCCACTGCCCGTTGTCATGAGCATAAACGACATCGACCGTCTGATTGCAGGCGTCAAAGAATACTGGCAGCAGGCGGCAATAACCGGATTATCCAAAACAGAAGACTCCGCAGAATTTGCTCAGGCCCGCGATTCGGCGATGATTGAGCTGATTTACTCCGGAGGTCTGCGTATCGGTGAAACCGTCGGGCTGAACCTGGGTGATGTAGATAACCGCAACGGCTGTGTCCGTGTGCGCGGCAAAGGCAAAAAAGAACGTCTTGCCGCTATCGGAACTCAGGCTGAAAACGCCCTGTCCGCCTATTATCCGCAACGGAAAACCGTCGGCGCCGACCGCAGTCCGGATTCCCCGCTTTTCGTCAACCGTTTCGGAAAGCGTCTTACGGCACGCTCCTTTCAGCGGAACTTGAAAAAATATCTGCTGATTGCGGGACTTCCGCCGGATTTTACGCCCCACAAACTGCGGCACTCCTTTGCCACGCACCTGCTTGATGCCGGTGCCGATTTGCGCAGTGTTCAGGAAATGCTCGGACATGAAAATTTAAGTACCACGCAAATCTACACCCACGTCAGTGCGGAACGCATGAAACAAGTTTACAAAGACAGCCACCCGAGAGCAAAATGAGTCAACTCAACTTACCGGTATGCGCCATACTTCCTGAGTTCCGGCGTATGCTCCAAACGCATAATCAACTGATTTTATCCGCCGCACCGGGAGCGGGAAAAACCACCGTAATTCCGCCTGAAGCAGCAAAAATTGTCAACGGTAAAATCCGTCTGATTGAACCGCGCCGTATCGCCGCCAAAGCCTCCGCCGGACGTATCGCAGAGCTGGACAACTCCGATATCGGTTCATTCTCAGGTTACGCCGTAAGAGGCGAAAGCAAACGCGGCAAAAATACAAAAATCCTTTCCGTCACCCCGGGTATTCTGCTTAGAGAATTTCAAAGCGATCCGACTCTGGAAGATGTGGAAGTTATCATTTTTGACGAATTTCATGAACGCTCATGGGAGTGCGATTTTCTGCTTGCGCTGGCACTGGATATTCAGGAATCACTGCGCCCGGATTTGAAAATAATCATCATGTCAGCGACGCTTGCAACAGAACAGCTGAAAAAATTTCTTCCAGATGCCGCTGTACTGGAAAGTTCCGGAAGAGAGTATCCCGTTGAAGTTGTCTACCGCCCCGGAAACTGTTCAACAGACTGCTCAAAAATCGTTACCGAAAGTCTCCGTGCGGCGGCAACTCTTTACCGGGAAAATAACGGAGACATCCTCGTCTTTCTCCCGGGTGCAGGAGAAATTGACACTGCCGCGCAGGCTCTTGCTCAAACTCTTCCTGATGCCGATATCCGTTGTCTGCACGGTGCAGTGGAATTCAAAGAGCAGAGCCGTCTTCTTGCCCCCTCCTCTGACGGAAGAAAGAGGATTTTTCTTGCAACCAATATCGCTGAAAGCAGTATCACAATCGACGGAATCACCTCTGTTGTAGACTGCGGTTGGGAAAAGCGCATGACTTACAATCCCGCCGCCGGTATGTCTTTTCTTGAAATGCAGAGAATTTCTCAGGCTTCAGCAATTCAGCGTTCCGGACGTGCGGGCAGAACCGCCCCCGGCACAGCTGTCCGACTGTATTCTCAGGTGGAATTTAATAATTTGATTCCTCAACGCCCCCCGGAATTGACCGTCTGCGATCTTGCACCGCTTGTTCTGCACTTGGCGGAATGGGGAGCAACTGTCTCTCAACTCAAATGGTTGGATACGCCGCCGGAATCCGGTCTGCTCAGTGCCGGAACTCTGCTCAAAAAAATCGGTGCAATAACAGAAGACAACCGTCTGACAGAACACGGAAAAAAACTCAATCAACTGCCTCTGCATCCGCGTTCAGGCTCCATGCTGCTCAAAGCAAAAAATCTTCACCTGCAAAACACCGCAATCGCCATTGCCGCCATTCTGGAAAACCGCATTTTCAAACGGAATATAACCGACCTGCGTGAACTGCTTTATGATCTTAAACGCAACGCTTCGCATATACAAAAAACAGTCATGCGCCAATTGACCGCCCTGCTTGGACAAACACACGATGAAATCGACCCGGAATCTGCGGGAAGACTGCTCTGTTTTGCCTATCCTGAGTGGATTGCTCAAAAGCGCAGCGGCAATACATCAAGTTACCGTCTGGCAGGAGGACGCGCAGGAGAACTTTCTCCGGACGATTCCCTGCTCGGACAGGAATTTCTTGCCGTTGCCGTTCTGGGCGGAAACAGAGAAAAAGATGCCCGTATCCATCTGGCTGCGCCGGTGGATAAAAACGAACTGGAACAGGATTTTTCAGAATATCTCTCTTTGCAGAACAGTCTTGACTTTGACCCTGACACGGGAAAAGTTTCTGCAAAAGAAGAACTGCGTCTGGATCACCTGATCCTCAGTTCAAAACCGATTCCGCCTCCGCCGGGAACTGCGGGCAAAGCCGTTCTTGCCTCCGCCGTCAAACGGCAGAATGTTCTGCCTCCGGAAAACTTCAAAAAGGCGAATCAGCTGCTTGCGCGGGTGCGTTTTGCCTGCAATGCCGACCCGGAAGCCGGTTTTCCGGATTGGAGAGAAGAAAATTTTCCGGCTGTCCTTGAAAAACTTACCGAAGGATTTCTTGATTCCGTCCGTTCGATTCCGGACCTGCTCAAACTGAACTGGGACAGCATTTTTGAATATGCTCTTTCAATGGAGCAAATGCAAAATTTGAATAGACTTTATCCTGAATTTTTTGTCACAAAACGCGGATACAAAATCAGAATAGATTATTCCGGTCCTGTGCCGACAGCGGCAGTGAGGATTCAGGAACTTTACGGTGTCACAGTTCATCCGGTTATCGGAAGAAACAAAATTCCCCTCCGTCTGGAACTGCTCTCCCCTGCCCGCCGCCCTGTTCAAATTACCATGGATCTGCCCGGTTTCTGGCAGGGATCATGGAGTCTTGTCCGCCGGGATATGCGGGGAAGATATCCCAAACACGATTGGCCGGAACACCCCGAACTTGAAAATACAACTCCCTGAAAAGGGACGTTCTTTGAAACAGAAAGGATTTTTTATGAAGTTACAGGAATTAGCAAGTTTTCTTGACAGTACTCTGGCATTGGATAAATTTTCCCGCGATGCCTCCAACAACGGTTTGCAAGTTGAAGGCAAAAGTGAAGTAAAATCAGCCGTTTTCGGTGTTGACGCCTGTCAGGAACTTTTTGATGCCGCAGCAGAACGCGGTGCGGATTTCATCTTTGTCCACCACGGTATGAGCTGGGGCAGCGAACCGCGCCGTTTCAACGGAATCGTTGCCAAAAGACTCAGCACACTTTTTCAGAACGGCATCAGTCTTTACGCCGCCCATCTTCCGCTTGACGCCCACCCTGAACTGGGAAACAATGCCCAACTGGCAGATATGATCGGACTCAAAGAACGTATGCCGTTTTTTGAATACAGCGGCGTTGATATCGGATTTTCAGGCATTATCAAAGAGGCGGCGCCCTGTCATCTGCTGGCAGAATATCTTGGAAAAAAACTTGCCGTTGAACCTGTTATTTACGGTGACGCAAAGCGCGAAGTCAAAAAAATTGCCATTGTTTCAGGCGGCGGCGGACTCGGCGGACTTGAAGACGCTTATTCCTGCGGCTGTGATCTGCTGATCACTGGAGAATTTGACCACACCATGTATCACCCGCAAAAAGAGATGGGTGTCAACGTCATCTCTCTCGGACATTACGCCAGTGAAACCGTAGGACCTTACGCCGTCATGCAAAAAATCCAATCGGTCTTCAACCTGCCCGTTGAGTTCATCAATATCCCTACCGGACTTTGAAAAAAAGTTAACACCTGCCGTCTTTGCACATTTGAAACGTCAAACCGAACTTTTCAAGATATTTCCCGAGCCGGTCGGAATCATTGGTTGTATTGCGTTGTTGACGTGATATTGCAAATAACCTTTTTCCGGCTTCGGCGCGGCTTTTGCACTGACGGCACACTTCTACAACTTTTGCAAGTTGGCACAAATCAAATTCATCAAATCGGCTTTGATAATCACTGCCGAGAAGTTTACACAAAAGAGCCTCAGTATCTGAACTTTGCCTGCCTTTTTTCAGGCGGGCAATTTCATTTTTCACCACAGTTTCATCAATTCTTCCGCCGGAAGAGAGAGTTGCCATCCGCGTGATCACGGCGTTCAAATCACGGAAATTGCCGCGCCATGCCGTTGCCGGATCAAGGGCAAAACGCATAAATTCCGCCCGGGCCTCTCTGTTGAAAGTAATGTGCTTGCCGCTTTTTTCCGCAAAACGTTGAAGTTCATATTCCAGATTCGGTTCAATATCCTCTCTGCGATCGGCAAGACCCGGCAGCTGAAAGTCCCATAAATTTATGCGGGCAAGAAGATCTGAACGAAAAACGCCTTCATTGACAGATTGTTCCAAATCGCGGTTGGTTCCGCAGATAAGTTCAAAACTGCTTTCGCTTTC
>JAZQYS010000700.1:0-3183 GCA_045633645.1 Victivallaceae bacterium
AAGGACCGCAGACTTTTGACTCATTGAACACAAAACAAAGGAAAAAACAGTATCCGTTTGATTATCAACCAAATTACGCCAATTCTTGACACCAAGCCCAAGTCGGAGGCCAAGCGGTCTTAGGAAGACAAGGCACTTCCACAACTCCTTGGCTCACAGAACGACATGGCTACGATCCGACTTAAGGACCGCAGACTTTTGACTCATTGAACACAAAACAAAGGAAAAAACAGTATCCGTTTGATTATCAACCAAATTACGCCAATTCTTGACACCAAGCCCCAACTGCAGTGGAGCAAATTTCCAATCTGAAAATACGCCTTTATCCTGCAAACCATCTCCGGCAAACAGCGAAACAGCCACTATCACCGCTGATATCAGCAGCAAAAGTTTTTTCATTTTTCATCACCTTTTGCCGTATTGATGGATTTTATCAGCATGCCCCGGATTTGAGAGCAACTATTGTTTAATTCCTGATATCTTTCTTCATCAATATAATTGGTTTTCAAGAGAAGTTCCAGCCAATAACTTGTTTCGTTGGCTTCTTTAAGAGCGATTTGCAGTTTGGCGATGAAATCCGGTTTGCCGTGAGCATATTGCGCTTCGTGAATATTGGCTCCGATACTGGTTCCGGCTCTGCCGATTTGATTGGAAACGATCGTTTCGTGCTGACTTTTCAAAAACTTTACCAGATTGAGTATATGCACAGCAAAGTCAATGGAAAGTGTACGCAGTCTGCTTTCAGCCATAAGATGATCTCCTTTCGGAGTTAATATATCACCGCAAAAGAAAAAATCAAGGCGGCTTGCCGCCGTGTAAGCGAAGCGCAGTATAAAAGTTACACCATCCTTACTCGCGCAGCGAGAAAACTTCATCCGGCTTCATTTCATTACGCCGTGACAAGCAAGTGGAGCGTAAGCGAAACGTCTTCACAAGCGACCAAAGGGAGCGACTTCATCCACCTTCGCACAAGGCTACGGTGGACAAGCAAGCAAGGCTTCTCTGGAGTTCGGTGAAGATGTCCCGGCTTCATTGCATTACGCCGTGGCAAGGAAGAAAAGGCTGTGCCTTTTGAGTGAAGTTGTGCTTCGCACAGTGAAGAGAAGACTTGCGTCTTCGTTCCGCCATTTTTTGACAAAAAAATGGCGGAGAGAGCGGGATTCGAACCCGCGGTAGAGTTTCCCCTACGACAGTTTAGCAAACTGTTGCTTTCGGCCACTCAGCCATCTCTCCGCTGTTTTTCAGTATGAGATATAAAATATCACCTGATTTACGTCTTGTCAAGTGCTTTTTTAAAAATTTTATCTAAAAAAGCAGAAAAGAAAATTATTCCCGGACTTGTCAAACTGAAAATCTGGAGTATATTATCCTGTTGTATTGTTTTTTATTATAATTTATATATTAATATAAAACAGACAGAGAAAAAAATGTGTGATCTTACAAGCAAAGACATTCCGCTGAATATTGAAGAAATTATGCATACCGCATATCTTCAGTACTCCCTCAGTGTCAACGTCGGACGTGCCATTCCCGATGTGCGTGACGGTCTCAAACCCGTCAACCGCCGTATCCTTTATGCCATGCGGCAGATGGGATTGACCAAAAGTCATGCCACCGTCAAGTGCGCCAAAGTCGTCGGCGATGTCATGGGTAATTACCACCCCCACGGCGATTCCTCCATCTATGAGGCTCTCGTCCGTCTGGCTCAGCCCTTCTCCATGCGCTGCAAACTGGTTGAAGGTCAGGGTAACTTCGGAAGTATCGACGGCGACCCCGCCGCCGCCAGCCGTTACACTGAGTGCCGCATGGAACGCCTCGGCGAAGAAATGCTCGCCGATATCGAAAAAGAAACCGTCGATATGGTTCCCACATTTGACGAATCAGATGTGGAACCCGCCGTTCTTCCCGCAAAGTTCCCGCAGCTGCTCGTCAACGGAACCACCGGTATCGGTGTAGGTATGGCAACCAACATTCCTCCGCACAACCTGGGCGAAGTCATTGATGCCACGGTCCACCTGCTCGAAAATCCCGAAGCAACGGTTGACGAATTGATGCAGTTCATCCCCGGTCCGGACTTCCCGACCGGCGCAATCATCCGCGGACGCTGGACTCTCCGTCAGTTCTATCAGACCGGACACGGAAGCGTCAAAGTCCGTGCAAAAGCCGATATCATTGAAAAAGACGGTCACGAACAGATTATCATCAGCGAAATTCCCTACGGCATCAACAAAGCCCAGCAGATTGAAAAAATCGCTGAACTTGTCCGCGACAAGAAAATCACCGGTATTTCCGGTCTGCGCGACGAATCCAGTGACCGCGCCGGTCTGCGTGTCGTTATTGATATCAAACGCGGCAGCATGGGTCAGGTGGTCCTCAATCAGATCTACTCCCACACCATGTTTGAAACCACCATCGGATGCACCATGCTGGTCGTTGACCACAACCGTCCCCGCGTGATGAATCTGGCAGAAGTCCTTCAGGCTTACATTGATCACCGTCTGGATGTGATTTTGCGCCGCACCATTTTTGAACTCAAAAAAGCCGAAGCGCGCGCCCATATCCTCGAAGGTTTGATGAAGGCTCTTGCCAATATTGACGATGTGGTTCAAATCATCAGAGAGTCCCGCACCCGCAACGACGCTCTTGAAAGTTTGATTGCACGTTTTGACTTCACTCAGATTCAGGCAAACGCCATTCTGGATATGCGTCTGCACCAGTTGACCGGTCTGGCAATTGAAACTCTCCAGAACGAATTCAATGAACTCATGCAGCGCATTGAATACCTCAAGGGATTGATCGAAAGCCGCGAAAAACGTCTTGCCGTCATCAAAGAAGAACTCGTTGATGTCAAAGAACGTTTTGCCGATCCCCGCAGAACCGAAATCACCATGGATGACTCCGATCTTAATATCGCGGATCTCATCCCCCGCCACAGCTGCGTGATCACCGTCTCCAATACCGGTTACATCAAGCGTGTTCCGGCGGCGACCTACCGCACTCAGCACCGCGGCGGACGCGGTATTATCGGTATGGAAACAAAAGAAGAAGACCATGTGGAACACCTGTTCAACGCTGACAGCCACGATATCATTTTCTTCTTCACCGACCGCGGATTCATGTACTGGCTCAACGTCTATGAAATTCCCGAAGGTTCACGCACCGGCAAGGGCAAGGCCATTGTCA
>JAZQYS010000701.1:0-5390 GCA_045633645.1 Victivallaceae bacterium
GGAGAAAAACTTTTTTTCACGTGAAAAAAAGTTTTTCTCCTTCCCCCGTTTCCCATCTACCCTTAACTAAACGGCGGCGTTGATGCGTTTGACGAAATTGAGGATATCCTCAGTTGGGATTCCTTTGGCGGCTGCTGCGCGCATTTTGACTGATGCGCTGGATATATCCGCATAAAGGACGATACTTACATTTGAGCTGAAACGGTCAACGGGAGTGTATCCTGCTGCCTGACAGACTTTAAAAAGTTCAGCGCGGACCCAGGGCATTCTGCCGGTAAGGCAGATACATTCTCCGTTGCCGGTGCGTTTGACCTTGCTGATATCAAGATCGGGATATCCGGGAATGTTGTCTGCGTGGATAAGTCCTGAGTTGCGAATGCTTTGAGCGGAAAAATTCTGTCCTTTTTTGCTGCGGGCGTGTTTGCCGTAACAGAGGGTGAGTTCCTGCAGGAGTTCAAAAAGTTTTGCGCGTTCACCGATTTTTTGAGCGATGAGATTGCTGCGGGCGTTGGAAGAGAGGTTTGAGCGGAAAAACTTTTCATCTCCGGCATGAGCAAAAATCGTTTCAAGAGAAAATTTGCTGCAGAGTTTGCGGGCGTTGACTTCACCGAGCAAGAACACATCGCAGGCAACAAGTTTCTGAGAGTCCGAAAGAAAAATATCCGAAACAAGGAGTTCTTCGAGTGCGGGGGAGGGCTGCGGAAAACTGTCAAATCCGTATTTTCTGAAAAACAGGAGTTTTTCCGCCATATCTTCACGGGAACGGACGCCGATGGAAAAAAGATAATCACATCCGGCAGAACCGAAACGTTTGAGTTTCAATTTTTCTGCAAAATCCAGCAACATGGCTTTGATGACCGCTTCACAGTCTGAATTGGTGCAGACCAGGCGGGAATCGCGGTAAGAGAGTTTCTGACCGCATGAAGGGCAATGAGTAAGCATCTCTTTGCGGCGGTTTTCTCCGGGAGAGTGACTGACGATTTTGGGGATGACGTCTCCGGAAAAGATGACTTCCACATAGTCTCCGCATTGGATATCTTCGCGTTCAATCAGTTGTGCGTTGTGCAGCGTGACGCGTGAAATCGTTTTGCCGTTGATGGTGACCGGTTCGATTTCAGCGACGGGAGTGATGTCCTGCCGGTTGATCTGCCAGTGGATTTTAAGGATTTTGCTCTGACAGATTTCTCCGCTGAACTTGTATGCAACAGAACCGTAAGGGTGGTGATTGGAGTACCCGAGAGAATCGGCATAGTTTTTGTCAGCAAAAGAAACAACGATTCCGTCCATGGGAAAAGGCAGCGCGGAAAGTTGTTTGCGGATATCCTGCCATGAGGTTTCATTGATTTGAGAAAACGGCATTTTTATTTCAAAAGATGAATAGTCCGCCATGAGCATGCAATGCGCGTTTGAAGGGGTATTTCTGCCCAGCAGCCCGGCAGCAGCGGCACGGGGCGTTTTGAATTCCTCTTTGTGCTGAGCAAATTCGTCAAGAGTCATGATGATTTCTCCGCGGAAAGCATTTTTATATCCGGCAAGTGGACGGACTCCTTCAGCGGTTTTGACGGAGATCATACCGATTTTATCGCTGATATCGTTCCCCATTCTGCCGTCGCCGCGGGTGGAAAGGATTTTTCCGTCCCAGTCCCCTGCCACGCCGTCGTATTTGGGGGCAAAGGTCAACACTTCTTCAGGCGTGCGGCAATTTTTTTTGCACCAGTTGCCAAGTTCTTCAAAGGAGTAGACTTTTTGAAGAGAGAGCATGGGAATATCGTGGCGGATGGGAGAAGAACTTACTTCAATGCTTTTAATTTCTTCAATCTGAGAAGCGGCGGGATCTTTTTGACGGAGTGTTTCCACAAGAAGATCGTACTCAGTATCGCTGATTTCAGGCGCATTGAGTACCCAGTAGCGCAAATCATGATACTCTACCAGAGCCGCAAGTTCTGCGGCAGTTTTGCTTTGCCAGTTGTTCATGCCGTATTCCTTTTTTATTGTCTTTGCTGTAATATATGATGCCAACTCTGACAAAATGTGTCATACATCAGAAAAATTTTGAAATTTTTTGATGGCAACGGGGGACAAGTGTTGCCGAAGGGGTGTGCTTGGCTTGCTTGATGTCTGCGGGGGTGTGCGTGTCGCGGTGGCGTGACGCTTGTGTCTGACTTGTCTGACCTGTCTGACTTGTCTGACAAAAAGGGGCGTCACGGTATACCCCGAGGGCTTGCGGTGCCGCAGTGTGGTTAGGCTCTGGCGAAAAAGTTGCCTCAGTGGTATGCCGGGCAACTTGATAGCAACGGCGGTATGCTGTCTGCGGGGGCGTGACGCTTACATAAGACTTATAAGACTTATAAGATGATGATGGGGGCGCCCGTCTTCGCCCTGACGGGCTACGCCGCGGCAAGTCATGTTTATACCCCGAGGGTTTGCTTGCCGCTGTGTGGTATGGCGCGGGCGAAGAGTTACCGCAGGGGTGATTATTGCTCATCGGCGCACCAACAGCAACTCTCATAATTCTCATAATTCTCATAATTCTCATAAGCGCCGCCCGCAGGGTATAGAAAACCACAGCGGTTATGCAGAATTTTGGCGCAGAATTACCCCGGTTTCGCAAACAATAAAACCCCGGTTTTACAAATCTGAAACCCCGGTTATGCAAATCTGAAACCCCGGTTATACAAGTGCGGAAACCAATGAAAATGAATATGAAAATGAATATGAAAATGTTAATGAAAATATATTTCTGCCGAAGTTCCCTTTGGTCACATACGGCAGAATATGCAGCAACAGGAGGGTGACGAATTCTGTTTGGGGTGAGAGAACAAATTTCAACGGGAAAAATTCCCGTTATTACTTTCAGTTAAATCAGTTGGAAAAAAGTAGTTTTTTACTTGCAACCGTTTACATGCTGCGTTATATTTATTCAGGGAGAAACAAAATGAACTTCAACAAATTAAAAAACATTCCGGGCAGCGGCGCTTTTGACGGCGTGTGCTGGATCGCTTTTGCTATTGCACTTGCTCCGTTGACGGTCTATTATGCCTGTTCTTTTTTGAAAACAGAAGTTCCGGAAACAGAAGATTGGATAGATGTGCTTTCCGCCGGACTTTTTGTGCCTGTTGCTATATTGCTTTATGGTATCTGCCGATTTGCCTGCACTCTGAAAGAGATTTTAAGTTGGAGACACAATTCCCGCTTGGGGGCTTTTCTTGCATGGGCGGCTGCGGCGTTGTTTCCCGTTGCAGGATTTTTTCTGCTGCCGGTGTTTATTGCGCGGAAAAAATATTTTTCTGCAGCGGCGGCACTGATAAGCGCGCTTTGCGGTGTTTTTTATTTTTTAACACCGGAATTTCTTGCCGGTCTTTTCAAATGTGCTTCTTCAAGTGTTTTCCGGGGGATTTATTTTGAACTTGCCGGAATATGCTGTCTGGTCTTGCTGGCAGGCGTTTCCGGAACGGCATTAAAAGAAAAACGTTCCGGCAAATTCTTTTTCCCGCTGCTCGGAATTGCGCTTATTCTTTCCGGATTTCTTGTGTATAATGTCAAGTTGAAACATGATGCCGGAAGATACAAAACTGAATTATCTTCAATCAGCGGTATGCCGATTGAAGAAGAAACGTTCAAAAAAATGAATTCTGCCGGTTTTCCTGAATGGGAAGAACCCGTTGCCTCAATGTTTCACAATTCTCCGTTTTTGCACAGTGAACTCTTGGAAGTCTATACTGTACAGGATGTCGAAAAAACACTCAGGGAATTTGAGAAAAAATATTCTGAGTACCTCAAGTCTCTTGATCAGTTTTTGCAGATGAAACCGTCATTTGTCCGTAATAAATGGCTTGATGGCAATGTTATGGGAATTGAATTTAATGAGGCTGTCTGTGCTTTGGTTGCCAATCGGTATTTTACTTTGAAAATGCTGGTTCATGCAAATGATAAAAAGTTTGTTCAAACTGCCAATAAAAAGCTGTTGATTCTTGAACAATGGCTTGCCAATTCCACGTGTTTTCAGTTTAAACAACTTCTTGCGTTGGATATGCGCAAGCGCAGATTATCCGCCATTAAAACACTGTTTGCTCATCCCGAATGGACAAAGGAAGAACTGCAGCAGCTTATCGGCAATGATTTTTACGGAGATAAAGCAATACGGCAAAGCGCATTGTCAGACGTTGTAATATCGCGCGAGGCATTTCGCAAAGCAGTGACAGGTTCTGTAAAAAACTTTGTCTCCTCCTACCCGGAAATCATGAATTGGGTGATCATTGACTACCTGAAGAGCCGTTTTTATCTTTATACACATACTTACTTTCATTATTTCTTTTGTGAAAATATCCGGTATGTCTGTCGTTTTTATAATATGCAGGATCTTGAAAAAAAATCTCCGGTTGAATCAATTATCAAAGAATGCAGAAACAGTATCTTTGCTCCGAATTGTATAAATTATATCGGAAGACAACTTATCCGCTTGAATGAAATTACATTGCTTGAGTATTATAAACTTGCAGATTTCAGACGTATGCTGCTTTGGGGAATTGATATCCGCGATTATTGGCTGAAACACGGTGTTCTGCCGGATGATCCCGTTTTATTTAAATCACATTTCAGCGGTCATCCCATTATGTACGAAAATCGGAAAAACTCTTTCAAGTTATCCGTTCCAGATTTGAATAAAAAAACGATGGTTAACTATTTTATAACCGTTGATCTGCCTCAAAAAACAAAGGTGACAAATGACCCTCAACAAATTAAAAAACATTCCGGGCGGCGGTGCTTTTGACGGCGTATGCTGGATTGCTTGATGGCTGCGGGGAGTGCGTGTCGCGGTGGCGTGACGCTTGTATGAGAATTGTGAGAATTGTGAGATTTATGAGAGGGGTATGGGGGCGCCCGTCTTCGCCCTGACGGGCTACGCCGCGGCAAGTCATGTTATACCCCGAGAGTTTGCTTGCCGCTGTGTGGTATGGCGGGGGCGAAGAGTTGCCACTGGGTAATGCAACGGGCAGATTTACCGTTGGGTAGTGCCGGGCAACTTGATGGCAACGGCGGTATGCGTGTGGCGTGATTATTGCTCATCGGCGCCCCAACAGCAACTCTCATAATTCTCATAATTCTCATAATTCTCATAATTCTCATAAGCGCCGCCCGCAGGGTATAGCAAACCGCAGCGGTTATACAGAACTTGGGGGCAAAGAATTACCGCCGAGGTATGCAAGGCAACTTGATGGCTGCGGCGGTATGCTGTCTGCGGGGGCGCGACGCTTGCATAAGACTTATAAGACTTATAAGATAATGATAGGGGCGCCCGTCTTCGCCCTGGCGGGCTACGCCGCGGCAAGTCATGTTATACCCCGAGAGTTTGCTTGCCGCTGTGTGGTATGGCGCGGGCGAAGAGTTGC
>JAZQYS010000702.1:0-2313 GCA_045633645.1 Victivallaceae bacterium
CGGAGCCGGAAAGACCGTTCTTCAGCACTCCATCAGCCGTTACGCTGAAGCGGACGTGGTGGTGGTCGCCGCCTGCGGTGAACGTGCCGGTGAAGTGGTGGAGATCCTCCGCGAATATCCCGAACTTGAGGATCCCCGTACCGGACGCTCCCTCATGGATCGCTCCATCATCATCTGCAACACTTCAAGTATGCCCGTCGCCGCCCGTGAAGCGAGCGTGTATACCGCCGTGACTTTAGCGGAGTATTACCGTCAGATGGGGTTGAATACACTGCTTCTGGCGGACTCCACCAGCCGCTGGGCGCAGGCTCTGCGCGAGATGTCCGGACGTCTGGAAGAGATTCCCGGTGAAGAATCCTTCCCAGCCTACCTTGAATCCAGAATTTCGGATTTCTATGAACGTGCCGGACTTGTCCGTCTGCGGACGGGCGAACTCGGTTCCGTCACCATCGGCGGCGCCGTCAGTCCCGCCGGAGGAAACTTTGAAGAACCCGTCACCCAGGCGACGCTCAAAGTTGTGGGTGCATTCCTCGGACTTTCACGCGAACGCTCCGACGCCCGCCGCTATCCCGCCATCCACCCGCTTGACAGCTGGAGCAAGTACCACAGTCTTGTGGACGCTGAAAAGCTTTCTTTTGCCCGCCGCACCCTTTCACGCGGCAGCGAAGTCAACCAGATGATGAAAGTTATCGGCGAAGAAGGTACCGCCATGGAAGACTTTCTCGTCTATCTCAAAAGCGAATTTCTGGACTATGTGTTTTTGCAGCAGAACACCTTTGATCCCGTGGATGCCTGCACCAATGCCGACCGCCAGCGTTACGTCTTTGACAAGGTCTGCGGCGTGCTTGAAAGAAAATTCCCCTTTGAGGATAAAGAAGTTGCGCGCAGATGGTTCCTTGAACTGCGTCAGCTCTTCCTTGACTGGAACTACATCGCCCGGAACGATGCGGAGTTTGAACAACAGGAAAATGCCATTGACAGCAAACTTGCTGCCGTTGCGGAGGTGAAATAATGCGTAAGGTTTATCATAAAATCAGTCATATTGCGGGCAACGTCATCACCGTTGAAGCTGATGATGTCGCCTACAATGAACTTGCCGAAGTTGAAAGTTCCCGCGGTGTATCTCTTGCTCAGGTCATCCGTCTTGCCGGAAACAAAGTCTCCCTGCAGGTCTTTGCCGGAAGCCGCGGTATCAGTACGCAGGATCAGGTGCGCTTTCTCGGACATGAAATGCAGATTTCCGGTTCCGACGACCTGCTCGGACGCGTCTTCAACGGCAGAGGAACTCCCCGCGACAACCGTCCGGATGTCAACAGCGAACTGGTTGAGATCGGCAAACCCTCGGTGAATCCCGCCAAGCGTGTGATTCCCCGCAATATGATCCGTACCAATATTCCGATGATCGACCTTTTCAACACGCTGGTTGAATCCCAGAAACTGCCGATTTTCTCCGTTGCGGGAGAGCCTTATAACGAACTGCTCGCCCGTATCGCTCTTCAGGCGGAAGTTGATGTCATCGTTCTCGGCGGCATGGGACTCAAACATGACGATTATCTGATTTTCAAACGCACCCTTGACGAACACGGCGCCCTGTCCCGCACGGTGATGTTCATTCACACCGCCTCCGACCCCGTTGTGGAGTGCTTGATGGTGCCGGATCTTTCTCTGGCGGTGGCTGAAGCATACGCCCTGCGCGGAAAACGTGTTCTCTGTCTTCTGACGGATATGACCAACTTCTCCGACGCCCTCAAAGAAATTTCAATCACCATGGAGCAGATTCCCTCCAACCGCGGTTATCCGGGCGACCTTTACAGTCAACTTGCCGCCCGTTATGAAAAGGCTGTTGACTTTGACGGTGCAGGTTCCATCACCATTCTGGCAGTAACCACCATGCCCGGAGATGACGTGACCCATCCCGTTCCGGACAACACCGGATACATCACTGAGGGGCAGTTCTATCTGCGTAACGGACGTATTGAACCCTTCGGTTCGCTCTCCCGTCTCAAACAGCAGGTCAACGGCAGGACACGTCCCGACCACCGTGCCATTATGGATGCAATGATCCGTTTGTACTCCGATTACAAGAGTACGCTTGAAAAGCAGTCCATGGGCTTCAAGATGTCCGGCTGGGACAACAAACTGCTGAAATACGGCAAACGTTTTGAGTCTGAGATGATGAACCTCGCCGTCAACATTCCTCTGGAAGACGCCCTTGATCTGGGCTGGAAGATCCTTGCCGACTGTTTTGAACCCGCTGAAGTCGGTATCAAAACCGACCTGATCGAAACATACTGGCCCAAGGAGGCCTGATCC
>JAZQYS010000703.1:0-5079 GCA_045633645.1 Victivallaceae bacterium
ATAAACGGCAGCAGCCTATCTGCGGAGCAGAATTTGATAGTTCATTGCATACCAGTACCTCTGGCAGTGATGCAGTCGGCAATATACAAAATGTTTTGCTGTCGGGGGTTTGTTTTTCAAAAAACAATAAAGTTTTCAAAAAATCAATAGTGGAAGTCAAAGGATAAAATTTTCATGCCCGACATGATAAGGTTTAGTAAACGATGAAAAAGAATAACAGTAATAATAATCCGACGCAGACAAAACAGGAAAAAAAAGTTTTTGATACAGAGGCCGCTACATTGCCGGTACAGTCGATAGATGTTCCTACAGAAGAGTTGCGTAAAAATTTAACTTTGGATTATAGAAAAAAACAATATGACTCCATTGTATCGTTGATCCAGGCACTGAAAGAAGATATTGTTAAAATATTAGACCAAGAAAAAGGCTTTGTCAGGATGAACAATAGCACGGTGTACTGTAGCAAGATCAATGCTTTGACCGAATCTCCTGAAGTATTAACAAAAAAACGACAGTATTATACATCCTGGCCGGAAAAAATAGAAAATCTTAAAGTCGGGAATTTGAATGCCGATTTGATTTCAGAAGAAAATTTCACAAAGCTTATCGCTTCTGATAATACCCCGTATAAGTTGGGTGAAGAAAAATTTATTGTAAGAAGTTCTAACTCCACACACGATTTCTTGTCAGCTGAAGCCATAATTAAAATTCTTTTATCGGGAAATAAATGTCCGAGTCTAACAACATTAAAAAATCCAGGTATTAAATGTGTATATAAATACCGCGGACGTTTATCTTACGACACCCCATCTTTTACCGCCTCGTTCTTTCCGGTTGTTTATTTCGGCAAAACAGAGCAAAGTCTAGCACCTGCGCAAATACTCACATTTTGGTGCTTGGCTGATATTATGCCGGAAAACACGCAAAAAAAATCTGATTACCAAGCTCTTGGAGAATTTCTCCGGAAACATCACAAATTCATTTCAACGAAAACCGATGATATTATCAATAAAGAAACTTTTTTTAATTGTTTCCCGATTCCCTCGCAAGAAATAGAAGCAGCAATAGAACGAATGTCAACTTTGTCAGATGCTCCGCAAGCGAAAGAAATATTGGCTGCGTTCAGGGATGAACTTTTGAAATGTGATGAATACCGCGCAAATATCCGTCCGGTTTATGAAGAAAAGCTTTTGACTTCTCCCAGTCGCGGGCATTGGGATCTCTGGGAGCGAAACAAGCCACAAAACACAACTGACAATGTTCCGTTATCTGCCGTCCGTTGTGATTTTTACGCAAGAAATCCTAAACATGATATAAAATTCAGCGGAGTAATAGGTATTGATTTCGGTACCCGCAGTACCACCGTGGTAAGAAAAATAGACAAAGAAAAAGATAAGCCGATGAGGATCGGGTTCAGCAATTTTGAAGAGCTGCCGACATCCGGGAAAGATTACGAAAACCCAACAGTGATGCAATTTGTTGATTATCAATCCTTTCTAAATGCATATCGTTCGTTTAAAGGTCGTCCGAACACCAGATGGGCTGATTTAACGGTATCCCATACAGCGGCAGATCGCTTGAAAGAAACAACAGACAGTGAGTCATTTCCCTCATTTCTTTCAGAGTTGAAGCAATGGGCAGGCGGCAAACACATTCTTCGGCTCAGAGATTTGAAAGGAAATGAATGTGTACTCCCCCCTTTCGGCAAGCTTACAGAGGAGAATTTTGATCCAATTGAGTTGTATGCGTATTATATTGGTTTGAATATAAACCATATGCGCAACGGCATATTCCTCAGATACGAAATCTCTTATCCGGTGACATATGATAAAGATATTCTGGATCGGATCAGATTGAGTTTTGAGCGCGGAATAAGAAAATCATTGCCTGTTTCCATACTCAAAGACAAAGAGGTAATGAAAAATTTCTATGTGCGATATGGGGCAAGTGAACCTGCTGCTTACTCATTGTGTGCTTTGAAAGAATACGGTTTTGAGCCTACTGGTGAAGAGAAACATTTCTATGGAGTTTTCGACTTTGGCGGAGGTACTACCGACTTTGACTTCGGTATTTTCCGGGAAGCAACAGATGATGAGTTGGATGAAGGGGTTGATTATGTTCTTGAACATTTCCGTCCCTCCGGAGATAAGTACCTCGGCGGAGAAAACCTTCTTCAACTTATCGCTTTTGAGGTTTTCAAAGAAAACAAAGTTGAGTTGCTTCAAAAGAAAATCAACTTTCCCAAGCCGTTTGAAACTGACAAGTCATCTTTTGAAGGCGAAGAAGGGCTCATTTCCGATTCTCAGGAAGCCAGATTGAATATGCACCAGATGATGGAACAGCTCCGTCCGATTTGGGAAGGAGCAAACAATCCCGAGGAGGATAAGTTTGCAAGCGGTACTTTAAAATTGACTCTCTTTGATAAAAACGGAAATCAGCAGACCGGTATCTCTCTGACCTGTGATGCTGAAAAACTGAAAGAATGCATCCGAATAAGGATTAAAAAAGGTATAGTTAATTTCTTTGCACGCCTCCACGAAACATTCAAAGAACCTTATGTTCCGGAGAAATTAAAAAAGATAAATATATTCCTTGCTGGTAATTCCTGCAAATCACCCATTGTAACAGAGAGTTTCAAAGAACAAATAAGCATTTTTGAAAAAGACAATAATCTGACCGATGGCTTCTTTGAACTTTATCCGCCTTTGGGATCACCTGAAGCAAAGGAAAAACAAAAACGCAATACCGAGTCATGCGATAACAGTATCGAGATTCCCACCGGCAAAACCGGCGTTGCTTTTGGCTTGGTTGTGGGACGTGCCGGCAGTAATTACAGAATTATTGACCAAAATATGGATGAGCATGGAATTGCTTTCCGCTTCTATGTCGGCAAATCACGCAAGGGAGTATTTCAACCGGTCTTGAATATGACTTCAGAACGCGGGAAATGGACAGAATTCAGAAAAACCGGTTCATCACCGGTCATTGAAGTCCTCTATTCTGCATTGTCAGAAGCCGGAACCGGTCAAATGCCGGATGAAAAATGCAATTCGATTCCCATTTCAATTGTTTCTGATGATATGAATAAAATATTGTATATCAGAGTGAAAAATGCGAATGAGTTTGAATATGCTATTGCTCCCTCAGAAGATGCTATCGTTCCCGATCAGGTGCAATGTTTTAATTTGGAGATGTAAAAATGAACGATAAACCTATTTCTGAATTGGACTTAAATTTGACAGAGCTGCTTTCATCTTCCTATGACAAGCTCCCTGTTCGATGCATTGAACCGGCTGAGATAACAGAAGGGGGAGTGAAGTTTTTTAAAATCAAAGAAATTACTTATGAAGATGAATCCCCGCGACAGGAAGCATTGGAAAATGTATTGACCTCGGTCCGTATTCCGGGTGTCAATTTTCTTTATCTTATTTTGGGAAAACAGGATAAAGTAAGTTTCTATTTTGGAGTTGCCGATGATCTTCAAATCCCGAACAAAGAGATAGACATCAAAGCCGTTGCAGAAAAAATTCTGCTCCCCAGTTTACAGGGAAACTTTCGAGGCAGTAAAATATCAAATGTCGAAGGAGAAGAACTTGATGATATCAAGAATTATATTGCTAATGAGAAACTGAACTTTGCATGTGTTGAAGGTGTACCGGGGGTAAATAAGGATAAAGACAAAAAAGAGTTTCAGGGGGTTGACCGATTGGTTGATACTATGCTCGGTGATGAATTCGGTCTGATGATCATTGCAAAACCAGTCAACAATCAAGATGAAATTGACTATCTGGAACAAAGTCTCGATCAAGTTTACCGTCAGATAAATCTGCGGGCAAAACAGCAGCTTCAAACTGGACAGAATGAGAGCAACAACAGTTCAGACAGTTCAAGCAAGAGTAAAAGTGAGGGGACAGGAGAAACTAAACAGAACAGTAACAGCAAAACAGAACAGTATAGTGAAGGAACGTCTGAAGGAACCAATAAATCTTCCGGAAGCAGTTCAAACTCCACGGGCAGCAACTATGGTACCAATGAAGGCAGAAGCTCATCATGGTCTTTGAGTGAAAGTGAATCTGTTCAGGTAACACGCAACGTCACAGAACAGATATCACGTCAGACAGGAATACAAAATGGTACTTCACAAACCATTTCTTTTGATATTGCAGACAAGCGAATGCAGGAATGGCTCAAATATCTTGATGAAGTAATTTATCCCCGGCTGGATTGTGCAAAAGGAAAAGGGCTGTTTGTTACATCTACATTACTTTTTGCGCCCAATATCGAAGTTCTGCATAAGCTCTCGAATGTTATGCAATCCACATTCTCCGGAGAAATCGGAAACAGAACACCATTACGCACTACTGTCTTTGAAGATCAGAAAGACAATCACCTGAAAGCATTGCAGAATTTCCAGCAGCCTTTGCTTGAGGATAAAAACAGGTCGCTTTCTGTCTGTTATGCCGCCGTTGCACGTTCCAAGTGTTTCCACTTGAATGACCAAAGACTTCCTGATCATTTTTATGCCGGAAACTGGATGTCATCCGTAGAACTTGCCATGATGGCAGGTATTCCGCAAAAAGAAGTTGTCGGACTTCGTCTTCGCGAAGAGGTTGAATTCGGACTCAATGTTGAAGAAAAATGGTCTGACAAAAAAGACAAATTGAAAATCGGCAATCTGGTGCAAGGTGGTATTTTCAAAAACAACATCCCCGTGTATCTTAACAAGAAGGAACTTGACCGGCACATCTTTGTCGCCGGAGTAACCGGAAGCGGAAAAACCACGACCTGCCACTCGCTGCTCTGTTCAGCCGGCAGACATTTTCTGGTTATAGAACCGGCGAAGACAGAATATCGTATCCTGTTGCGCGATAAGCGTTTCAAAGACAACTTACTTATTTTTACTCTGGGTAATGATACAGTCGCACCCTTCCGTCTCAATCCTCTGGAATTTTCTAAAGGAGAAACCATCTCCGCACGCGTGGATATGATCATGGCGAGTATCTCCGCCGCATTTGACATGGAAGCTGCCATACCGCAGTTGGTGGAAGCTGCTCTTTATGAATGTTACCGCAGATATGG
>JAZQYS010000704.1:0-6134 GCA_045633645.1 Victivallaceae bacterium
CAGTCTGAGTTTCAGGACGCTTCAAGGGCAGAACGATCTGCTCAAAAGAAGAGTATTTTGCATTGTATTCCTTATTCAATGCGGAGATATTTTTGTATTTTCCGGCGAGGTATTTGCGGAACAGGTTCTGCATATATTCTCCCCAGAGCGACCATTGAAAATCGCGTTCATCGCCGTGAAGAACGGCACAGACACCGGGATTTTTTTCAGCGGCTTCAAGGTTGCGGATAACAGCGGGATCAATATTGGGAGCCGACTTTTCCCAGACACGGGCACGCACCTTTTTAACGGTTCCTGAGGCGGGATTGAAAACACCGGACTGAACAAATTTTTTATCCGGATGACTCCGGTGCATGGGAATTGCAATGTAGGTTGTCTTCAAGCCGTAACGTTTGTTGAGCTGTTCAAACATTTTCCAGTCCGGCGCGTTGATACGGGCAATCTGCACGCCCAGATCACGGACTTTTTTCCAGTTGGGGTTGTCAACGTGCCAGGGACCGAAGTTTGAAGTCATGAAGGTAAAGTTTTTATAGGGGTGCTTTGCATTGCCCAAATCGCGGGGCAGAATATATTTTTTAAGCGGAACAACCTCTTTTTTGAGGGAAGCTGCGGCCTTTTTCAAAGAAGAAGTAAGAGTTGCAAGCAATCCCGCCGGAATGGTTTTGCGGCGGTCTTTGACCAGCATCAAACCGTCAAATTGATTGTTGAGGGCGGCAAACTCCTTGCTCAGGGTTTTCAGGCGGACAAGCTGGGGATTGTGTTTGCCGGAAACAAAATTTTCAACGGCCTGACGGCGCAGGGCGGCATCCAGATCAGCATAGGCAAGATTGTAATCCTGCATGGCTTTTTCGAGGACATGGACACGCTTGATGTAACTTTCCGGAAAAGTTCCCGGCAAGGGACTTCCGGCAAGTTTCACGATTTCGCGGATAGTCTTTTCACCCTCGGGCGAATCCAGCAGCATTCTGCCGGTCTGCCCCATGACAACGAGCGTGGCACCGAACATATCCGGACGGAATTTGCGATAAATAAATCCATCTCCGTCACGGTCTTCAGCGGACTTTCCCGCCATGGGGAAAGCGGGATAATTCTTTTTACCGGGTGCAGAAAACTGATACAGCGGATGAAAAATATCCAGCGCATTATCTCCCTGCGTTCCCATCGGACGCAAACGCGCCAGAAGCATTTTCTTTGCCGGAGGAGCAATTTTTACCGGCAATGCACTCTTTTTGAATGCGGGATTGAGGAAAAGCGGCGTTTTAAATTCGCGCATATAGTGCGGCGCATAACTCTGCGCATGGTTGGGCCAGCCGAAAAGAGAGAAAAATTCAAACCAGCTGTTGGCTCTGTGTTCGTCGTACATGGCTCCGACGGGCGCAACAATCCAGCGACCGTTGCCCAAGGACAGCGGACCGCCGTGATCCAAACCGTATTTTTCATTGAATTCAAGAGTTGCGGCATTCCGCACTTTCGGACGTTTTACAGAAGGCTCCGGCAGAGGCTGCTGCAAATCACCGCAGACAATGACCGTTCCGCCCCGGCGCATCAGCTGATAAACAGCGGACTCTGCCGCGGCAGGCACATAACCGCCGTGCGGAAAAATGACAGTGTCAAAATCTTTCAACTTTGACAATTCTTTCAGACGCAGGATTTTTCCGCCGAGAACTTTGCTGTAAAATTGGGCATTGCGCTTGGAGGCATTGGGAAATCCCGGTTCATCAAAAACGGCGATTTTCGGTGCGCCCGCAAGGGAAAACAGAAAAATGCCGGTCAGAAACAATAAAAATTTTTTCATATAAACTGTACCCAATTACTTAAATTGAAATTTCTTCAGATTTTCCAGATATTTTTCTCCGTTGGCTTTAAGGTCTTCGTAAAGAGTTTCTGCGTCCTTGTGTCCGGAGGGGATACCCATGAGGATAAAGCGGCAATCACTTTTTTTCATAGCAAACTGAGCGACAATCAAAAGTCTTTTGGCTCCGCCGGTGACTTCTCCTGATTTGACTTCAGCCGGGTCAAGGATCACCACGGGAATACCGCGTTTGTTGATTTCTCCGTCATAGAGCATGAACCAGGATTCGCCCTGCGTGATGTATTTTCCATCGTTGAGAAAATGGTTTACTTTTGAACTTGAAACATAGGATTTCATTTCAGATTTTCTCTTGGCAAGAAATCCGGGCATTCCCAGAAATCCCAGTTTGACATTTTTTGCGCCGGGCGCGCTCACATGACAGTAAATTCTGTCGCTGCCTTCGGGGAAAGTCATTTTCAATACGGCTTCAGTCCAGGAGAAAGTCAGCGTATCGCCCTTGCGGTCAATTTTTGCAGGCGTATTCAAGGTTTTTCCGTTGACGAAAATGCGGAGAGATCCGCTGTTGTACCAGCCGTAATTCAAACCGATACCGGTACTGGCAGATGAACGGTCGCCGACAGTTTTCACACCTTTGCGTTCAGAAATATTGTAGTCAATATTATATTTTACGGGCGCAGAATTGAGAATACGGAAATTATTGTATTCCCGATTGGCTTTTTTGTTTTGTTTGTGTTCAATATTGACAGCACCGGAAACCGCAAAAATTGTTCCGACAAGTAATAAAAGCATTGTTTTTTTCATTATCAAACCTCTTTCTGAATTACCACCAGGGCCAGCTCCACCACTCGGCTTTATCCCAAGTAGAACCGGTGGTACCGGGAATAACTTTGAACTTGCTGCGTTTGGCATATTCCGCATGACCATCCCAGAAACCGAGGTTAAGACCGTCTGAATGACGGAAACCGTCAAATTCAGCAAGATCTTCACTGCTTCTTGCAATATGATAATGATGCTGCGGCGCATCTCCGACCAGAGCAATCCGCGCCGGACGATCAATTGTTTCAATTTTAACATACGCTCCGATAGAATCAATACTCCATGCTCTTTTTCCCGCACCATGGGTCGCCCTGTTCTGATACGCATTGTAGTATCCGCCACCCGCCTTGGGAGAAATCATTTGACCGGAAATACCGATGTGAGTGGAGACATCATCTACTTTTTTCAATTCCAATCCTGAGGGACAAGCAAGAAGCGAAGATGAACTCGGCGTGCCTGAACCATTTTTGTCTTTGGGAATATATCCAAGCTCATCACGCATAAAAGCAACCCAGTTGATTTTGGTACTGCCGCCTTTAAATTTCTGGTAATAATGCGCCGGAGCAAATCCTTTGAAGTCCATGGCATAGTTCTGAAAAGCCATGCTGACCTGCTTGACATTATTTTCGCATTTGATTTTCTTTGCCGTTTCGCGCGCCTGCTGCAAAGCAGGCATGAGCATTGCCGCTAAAATTGCGATAATGGCAATGACAACAAGAAGTTCAATCAGGGTGAAGCCGGGCTTCACCCGCCTGCAGGCGGTCATTTTCTGCAAAAACATACTCAACACTTTACAATCTCCTTATGTTAAATGAATTTGATAAATCCGTTGGCATCATATTGAAAACGTATCTGCCTTGCTTCGGCAGCAGAAATATCTGAGGCAATACACAAAGCATTGCTCAGATATCCGGCATAGGCATCCTGATTTGGACGGTATGACGGATCTTTCATCATATCAAGAAGCGTCATTGCGTGCTTTCTGTCACCGCCGTTATGTCCGGTTTCGGTGACGGGGATATCAATGATTTCACTTTCTCCGGTTGCTGTATCGCAGATACCAATCTGATTTTCGTCGATATTGCCCCAGACTCTGCCGCGCGTTCCGATGATGTGGATATTGCGTCCGGCACGTTTGCCGCGGCAGTTGAAAGCCAGAGTAAAATTGGCAAGCACGCCGTTGGAGTACAAAATGGAAACCACCTGATTGTCGGCGACATCTTTGTCAATATTAAAAATACATTGCGACATGCTGTCATCAAGAGTTTTCTGCAAAGTAGAACCTCCGGCAGCCTCGCTGAAAGGCGGTTCGCGGAAGTACAGACAGGAATCCTTGACTTTGCAGTCGGCACATTTTTTCGGCAGATTGGGGTTGGGACGGAAAAGAAGAGATCCGCCGAAAGAGTTGACTGCAACGGGACGTCCGCCGGCAAACCAGTTGATAAGATCCATATCATGACTGCACTTTTCCATCATCGTTCCGCCCGAAAGAGCCGCATGCCGCCGCCAGGGAGAACGGGAAATCACAGAAGACACCCCGGGCGTCACCAGTTCATCTGCCTGAATGGATATCACAGAACCGATTCTGCCGGAATCAAGAACTTCGCGTATTTTGCGGTAGAAGGGTGTGGAACGCAAAACAAACCCAATCAGCAGCTGCGGACGGTGTTCCTGTACGACTTCAAGCAGAAACTCTGAATCCTTCATACTGTTTGTCAGCGGTTTTTCAAGAGCCAGCGGAATACCGCGTTTGATGATTTCCGCAGCAGGCAGGTGGTGCAGGAAATTGGGCGTAACAATAACGGCGCCGTCAAGGTCTTTTTCATTCTCGCACAAATCTTTCCAATCAGAATAAATGCGCAGATCTTCTTCTTTGACTGTTGTATAACTGAGCATGGTCCGCAGATGTTCGCGGTCAGGATCAGCACAGGCCACCAGTTCTATCTCATCGGATGCCGTCAGATTTTTGGCATACGCAATACTGCGGGCACCGCAGCCGATGATGGCAATTTTAAATTTCTTTGACATAAAAAAACTCCTGATATACTGAAATTAAAATGGAAAACTTTCTCTGCTGATATATTGCAATTTAATGGCACACTCTCCGGCACACCTCTTTCCGGCAAGCGCATCAAGGATCATACGACCGGCTGTTCTGCCCTCTTCTTCCCAGGCACCATTGACTGTTGATAAAAACGGTTTTCCTGAAAATGACGGCAACGCCTCAATATCATCATAACCGATGAGATAAAAATCTTTTCCCATCCCCCTGCCCTGTTCTTCAAGCGCATCTTTGACACCAAGCGCCATAAGATCAGATGAACACCAGAAAATCTTATAATTTTGAAGTTTTTCCATATTCTGTTCAGCAGACAGGTAAGCATGTTTTCTTACTTCGGCAAAATTAAGACCGGTCGGAATTTCCACAAGGGGCAGAGAAATATCTTCCGGAGCAAGTTCAGCAGCGATACGGTATTTTTCCTCCTGCGCATGACGCCCGCAAAAGACTGTGTGTTTTCTCAATTCAACAGGAATCCGCTCCCAGATTTCACAATAGGCAGAAGAAAGATCTTTGCGGATACTCATATAATTGCAGCCGACGGAAAAATAACGAGACAGTCTCAATACAGGAACCTGAGTCTCGGCAATCGCCTGCCCGACAAGTCCTTTTGTCAGAGTGTTTCCGATAATATAGGCATCAGCAACGCCGGAACGGAGAAAGTTTATAATGACATTGCTTTTTTCTTCATTGTCAGAAGCGCACAGCAAAAGCAGACTGTATCCGGCTTTCTGCAATTCAAATCCGACTTCCTGAAAAAAGTATCCCTGAAACAAGTTGCCGAAATCTCCCGCAGGGTCACCGGAAATAAATCCGACCTTATAACTCTTGCCCGTCACAAAAGAGCGTCCTGCAATCCCCGGACGGTAATTGCCTGAATCGCAGACAGCCAGAATTTTTTCCCGCGTTTCAGGACGCACTTTTTCCGCATAACGCGGGTCGAGCGCCCGGGAAACCGTCGCAGTGGATAATCCCGTTAATCTTGCGACCTCTTTTATTGACAGCATAAAAACACCTTGTGTAAAAAATGTAAACGTTTACATCAATAATATTATAGCACACATCAATGTTAAAGTCAAGAGCAAAAAGAAAAAAAGCCCGTTTTGCCAATGTACCGTTTTGCAAAAACAGACAGTAACGGACGATAACGGACGATAACGGACGATAACGGATGGTAAACTTGCCCGTAATAAAATACGCCGCCACCAGCCAATAATCCCCTCAAACAAAGTACGCCGCTTTTTTTGAAAGGCTCTGTTCCCTATATGGGTAGATATTACTGATAGGGTACTGTCCTCACTAAAAAAACACCTCGCTTTTCTTGAAAAGGGGTTCCTCCTTCGCGCAAGGCTTCGGAGGACAAGGGCAAGAGATGTGAATACCCCTGACGTGTTAAGATAATAAATTGTTCAAAAAAATCCGCATTTCCCATGCTGCGACCAACGG
>JAZQYS010000705.1:0-1526 GCA_045633645.1 Victivallaceae bacterium
ATGGCTACGATCCGACTTTGACGCAAACGTATGAGCCGTATATGGATTTTTTGCGTACAGAGCTGCATAAATTGGAACAGCGTGAAAAGATAGAGGCTATCGTTGTCTGCTGTAATTCTCCCTCTGTTGAAACTGTCGGCAGGGAAATGGGAATTCCGGTCATCCATACTGAAATCGGTCCCACCCGTAAAAAACAGTATCTGCAGACGGCGTATTGGGATTTGTCCGGGGTCAACGGCGGAACTGAGGCAGTAAAACGTTTTCATTCCTGCCGCAGTGAACTTAAGGATACTTGTTTGTCAAAACGTGAACTGCGTGCATTGTTTATGACAAAAGATTTTCTGTCGGCGTGCAGTGTTCTTGCAGATAACCCCGACTTCAAAACCGGTATTGCCGGACAGGTTGAAGATGACAGCAATATGTTTGCCTATTCACACGGATTCAACAATCTGGAATTACTGAAATTCGTCAATTTTCATTTTGAAAAAGAGAAAGTCCTGTTCCGTCGTCACCCGTTGGGACAGACTCTTTTTACAGCCAATTTGGATTTGTCGCCCGGTACGGTTGAGTTTTTAAAGCGTATTGAACAGCTTGTAACAATCAATTCCAGCATGGCTTTGGAAGCATGTCTCTGGGATAAACCGGTAATGGTTATGGGAGACAGTCCGTTTTCGCTTGTGTCAGATGACCTTGTGAATGGTGAAATTGCTGATGACGGACACATTGAGGAACTTAATTTTCTGTTTTTGAATTACGTCATTCCTTACAAATACATGTTTGATCCCGGGTATTACTTCTGGCGTCTGACCCGCCCCGCCGAAAAGGATATCCGGCGCAGACATCTTGAATTTTACTGCCGGGAACAGGGATTTTCTTCTTTTGAAGACTTCAAGGCGGCATGTGCAGAAATGCCGGATTCTGTTTCCGGAAAAAAAGAAACTTATCCGGTTTTGCCGTTGAATATATCTGATGTTCCTGCCGGAATTTTGGCAAAACAGGAATATGAAAAACTCATTCCGTATCTGGAGAAGGAACTCACCCATTTTAAACAGGCGTATGAGTTCAATGCAAAGACTGCGGCAGAACTTTCAGAAAAACTTGAAAGCGAAGTTTCGCATTATCAGAAAATCGTTGAAGAAAAATGTCAGGAACTTGCCGATTGCAGCCGGGCATTAAGTTACAACGAAAGCGAAGTACAGCGTCTGACTGAAAAACTGCAATCTGAAGTAAAATATTATCAGGAGGGCTTTGCTTATCACGAAAGCGAAATTGCCCGTTTGAACGCAGTTTGCAGTGCTGGAGACAAGGAGATATCCCGCCTGGCGGGAGTCTTGGAGTGTTGTGAACAAAATCTGGCGCAGGAGAAAAAAGAAAAGGAGTTTCTTGAAGAAAAACTTTCTCATCTTCCGTTCCGGATTGCCCGGAAAGCAGATGATTTTTTTGCTTTTGTAAAACGCAAAATAAAAGCATTATTAAAAAGATAAAAACATGAAAAAAGTATTTTGATTGCTTTTTTTGTGCAGGAG
>JAZQYS010000706.1:0-2289 GCA_045633645.1 Victivallaceae bacterium
CTAAGACCGCTTGGCCTCCGACTTGCTGATACTCTTATGGTAGCAGGATTGGGGGAAGCAAGTATCTCTGCTGTATCTCTGGTCGATATGTTCAATAACTGTATCGCAAGTGTTGCTTTTTCCGTCACCACTGGTGGTGCTGTCGTTGCCTCTCAATATCTCGGAGCAAAGCATTTCGTCCGGGCGAGAGAGTGTGCAAAACAACTGCTTGTTGTCGCTTTGACAATGGGGGTGATTGTTTTTGTTGCCGGTGAATTTTTTATGAAAGATGTGGTGCGTTTGCTTTACGGTAAACTTGAACCTGATGTCAGTACTGCTGTTCACAGTTATTTCAGGATAACTCTGGCGGGTTTTCCGTTTATTGCATTGTACGGCGGATGTGCCTCTTTGTTCCGCGTGATGAATCGTACAAAAGTAACTATGTACATCTCTATGGTCAGCAATTTTGTCAATGTTATCGGTAATGCTCTCTTGATTTACCTTTTCAAAATGGGAGTTGCGGGAGCAGCGATTGCGACTTTAACTGCCCGTTTTGTGGCAATGCTTATCATTATCTGTATGATATCAGACAGGTCAAAAAGTATTTATATAGACTTTAAAAAAGGCTTCCGTCTGTCATGGCAGTTTGTGAAAAAAATGTTTTATATCGGTATTCCGAGCGGTATTGAAAACGGTGTTTTTCAGTTCGGCAGAGTGCTTGTTCTGGGGTTGATTGCCTCTTACGGGACGCGTGAAATTGCCGCCAACGCTGTGGCAAATACGGTTGATATGCTCGGATGTATATGCGGAAGTATTTTCTGTCTGGCTGTAATTACGGTTATAGGCAGAGCTGTCGGAGCCGGAGACGAAAAGCAGATACGGTATTATGTTGCTAAAATGATGGGCTGGGCGTATGTAAGTCACATCTTGTGGAATTTGTTTGTTTTTGCATTGACTCCGTTTATCCTGATGTGTTTCAGTAAAATAGATGTTGAAACCAGGCGGTTGGCATTTTATCTTATATTAATACACAACGGTCTCGGAATGATTATGTGGCCGAGTTCGTTTGTTTTCCCCTGTATATTGCGTTCAATGAATGACGTACGATTTTCGATGTTTGTTTCAGTAGGTTCGATGTTTATCGTCAGAGTCGGATGCAGTTATTTTATTGCCAAATGGATTCATAGCGGCGTATTGGCGGTATGGATAGCCATGGTATTTGACTGGATAGTTCGCATTGCAGGTTTCTATTGGCGTTATAAATCCAATGCCTGGGTCAAGCTTGCCAACCTGCAAAAGAAGAAAGTATGAATACTCATAAAATCAGTTTATATTCACGAAGCAGTATTTTTTACGGCTTTGTTATTGACAGGGATTTAGTTTATTCCTTCATTTCTCCGGCGGCGATTATGTCGATTGCCGTATTTGAGAAATTTTTTATAATTACATCTCCGAGGTGTATCGGCAGTGCCGCTGTCATGGAATAAAGTTCTTTTAAGAGTGACGGAATCAGAGCCGCAGGAACGGGAGCTGAACTTTTGACCGGAATACAGCACCGTTTCTCTGATTTGACCAATACCGCAGCAGTGACAATACGGCGCGGATCAGAGATTTCACTTGCTCCGTAGTCTCTGCCTCTCGGACAGCGGTGTCCTTTGACGCAAATCCCGGTATTGTCAACGTAAATTTCCAGATGACATCCGGCAGGGCAGTTGATACAGATTTTTTCAAATTTTTCCATAATTACAATTTCTCCAATGTTACGATTGCTCCGATACTGTTGATTGGCGGCAGCTCAAAAGTCAGCATTTCCGCCGGTTTTACATAATTGAATTTTCTGCTGAAAATGATTTCTCCGTTAATATTTTTTACTGTAAGCTGTGCCGCATCTGCAACAATCGTTGAACGCATGAAAAATTTACCACCGCATGATGAAGAAAATTTTTGCGGGACAATATAACGCACTCCGCTGCCCGCAGATATATTTGCATCATTTACCGCATTGATAGTGCCTTTACAGAATTCAGCCGCACTTTTTGCCGCATGTTCCGCCTCAAGTGAAACAAAATCCACCAGATCATGAACATGCAGAACATTGCCGCAGGCAAAAATTCCTGCTTTTGAAGTCATAAGGTTGCCGTCAACGATTGCTCCGTTTGTAACGGGATCAAGTTCTATGCCGCAGTGTCTTGCAATTTCATTTTCCGGAACCAGCCCTACTGAAAAAAGTACAGTATCGCAGGCTATGAATTTTTCCTGCTGCAAGTTCACATTTCCATTGACAATGGGGGCGATTTTTACACCTTCAAC
>JAZQYS010000707.1:0-2443 GCA_045633645.1 Victivallaceae bacterium
TCTTTTCTCGTGAAAAGAAGTTTTCCCCTTCCCCCGATTCCCACTGCCTTAAAAAAAGACGGTGCTGCCGTCAAGGGCAAGGTGTGCGCCGTAACGTTCAGCGATTTTTTGCTGTTCTGACAGTTCCTGCGGCCAGAGAGAACGGGCGCGGTGGTCAAAGTAGACGGGGACATCCTCTGAAACATTGCCGGTTTGAATCAACACTTTGCGGATGGAATCAAACATTTCAGGATCGCTGTGTTCAAAGATGCGCCAGTCGTGTGGTTCGGACATGGTGGCATCCCAGATGATACCGTCAATTTTTGTTTCACCGATAAGGCGGCGTGCTTTGGTCAGCATCCAGGCGGTATCAAGGGCATAGAGAAGAGTTTTTCCGTTGCAGGAAATCAGATAATTGAAAGTTTCTTCTTTCAAATCTGTCACAGCGTGATTGGAGGGCAAAGTTAAAAAGCGGACATTTGCCACTTCAAATTCATCGCCTGATGTAATCGGATGAATGCGGCAGAACTCTTTGACCTGTTCGCACGCCTGGATTGTGCCGTAAAAATCAATCATCCGTCCGGCGGAAATTTCTCTGATCTGTTCTGTATTGAAGTGATCGCTGTGGCTGTGGGTATTGACGATAGCAGTTATATTCTTTGTATCCACATCAAAACGCTTCAATGCCCGGCAGACAGTCGGACCGCAGTCAAGTAAAATATGATCTTCAAGCAGAGAAGCAGTACTGCCCAATACGCCCGGCTCGCCGTAACGGGACCAGGCATGATCGGCGGCGCCGGTTCCGAGAAATAATAGTTTCATGTAAACAAATCCTGATTTTTTATTTTTTGTTCTGTTCCCCAAATGGGCAACTAACCAAATTATCCACCCCAAAAAGAACGTACTTCCCTTACAAAATACCCCGCTTTTTTTGAAAAGCTTTATCCCCAAGTATCCACTCTAAAGAGAACGTACTTCCCTTACAAAAAACCCCGCTTTTTTTGAAAAGAGGAGAGGGGTTCGGGGAGAGGAGAAAAACTTTTTTTCTCGTGAAAAAAAGTTTTTCTCCTCTCCCCGACTCCCATCTGCCTTTATCAGAAACAGAGCGTTATTTTTGGGGATCGAGTTCTTCGTGGTTGACGGATTCGCGGGTACGCTGGTTGCTGTGACCGTCAATGTAGAGAAAGTTTGCGGCGCCGTTGTGGCGGCGGGGGATAATTTTTTGAGCAGCGGCGGTACCGTTGACAGTTCCCCAGACATTCTTCCAGTAATATTCATCTGCGGGACCGACTTGACCGGGTTCCTGAATATAGGGCATGGGGGAATCGTACATGACGGGAGTTACGGATGCTTTTTTAACCTGTGAAATTTTCACGAAATGGTGTTTGCCGCTTGTGACTTTACCGCCAGCCCAGAGATTCCAGGCATAATTGGTTACGCCCCACTTGGCATCAATTTTGACTTCGGAGGGACAGACAAAAATCTTTTTCTGTTTAAGCCATTGAACATCGTAGTTGAATTCCGCTTTGCGTGCTGCGGGGAAATAGAGCAGGACTTGGAGAGTCCAGTTCGGACATTCACCGGACCAGGGTGTTTCAGTCTGGGGCAGATAGCCGTGAAAATCCTCAATATACTGATTAGTGGCAAGACCGATTTGTTTCATCATATTGGTACAGCTGGCGGACTTGCCGCGTTCACGGGCCTTTTGCAAGGCGGGCAGAAGCATACCTGCCAAAATGGCGATAATGGCAATTACGACCAGCAGTTCAATCAGGGTGAAACGGCACTTGCGGGATGACATATTTTTTTCAATCATTTTCTTTCCTCCTGAAAACAAGTTATTTTGTTTCTTCAATCTGTACAGTAAAGTCATCAAAAACAATTTTGCCGTCAGCTTTTGCCGGACCGACAAAGGGAACGATACGGACATTTTCAAGGTCGGGAGACCAGGTGTAAAGCACAAATTCTTTCCACTCTTTTGCGGGGGCAAATTCTTCAGATTCCGTTAACTTTTCAGACAGCCATGCGGGCTTGGCACTCTGCCATTTGGTTGTAACTCTTAAAGCATCGCCCTTGTAGAAACCTGAAACTTTGATTTTGCGTTTGCCTTTTCCGGGCAGTCTGAAAATGTTGAATGCAGAGGATTTTTCACCGACAGCAAGAGCCGGGGTGTTGTTTTTGCCGCCCTTTTCATCACGGGAAATGTTTTTTCCGCTTTTGATCCACATGGTGCGGGGGGTATTGAAGTGATAATTGACAACCGCCTTACCGAAGTTGAGTTTATCCCATCCGGCATATTTATCAACTTTTTCAAGCTGCACGGTAAAGTCGTCAAAAATGATTTTTCCGTTGGCTTTGACCGGGCTGATAAAGGGGACGATCCGCACCTTTTCAATTTCGGGCGTGTCGGTGTAGAGGACAAACTCTTTCCATTCTTTTGAGGGAGCAAAGACGGCGGAAGAGG
>JAZQYS010000708.1:0-1681 GCA_045633645.1 Victivallaceae bacterium
TTTTTTCATAGTGTTCTCCTTAAATATTTTACCATAATATAGCATACGATAGTGGACTTTTTGTGTCCACTCTATTCGTAATACAGAAAAAATTTGAATATTTTTTGATTTAAATACAATTTTTCAGCACAAATCACCCCGATTCGGAACAATATACGGAATTATTCCGCATCTGAACTTGATTTTGTCTTAAAGGTGCGTTATTTTTCAATGGAATCAGAAAGACAGGAGTGCAATATGATTGAAATAATAACTGCTGACATCACCAAGCTGGAAGTTGATGCCATTGTTAATGCCGCCAACTGTTCGCTTTTAGGCGGCGGTGGCGTGGATGGAGCGATCCACCGGGCGGCAGGAAAGGAACTGCTGGAAGCCTGCCGTAAATTCAACGGTTGCGAAACCGGCGAAGCCCGCATCACGCCCGGATTCAAATTGCCCGCCAAGTTCGTTATCCACACCCCCGGCCCGATCTGGCACGGCGGCAATCTCAACGAAGCAGAACTTCTGAAAAACTGCTACATAAACTCATTGGCTCTGGCGAAAGAAAACCTTTGCCGCACGATTGCGTTTCCTTGCATTTCAACCGGAGTTTACCATTTTCCCAAAGAACAAGCCGCACAAATTGCTCTTGAAACAGTTTTGAGCAATGTCACTGCTCCCATCGAAAAAGTAATTTTCTGCTGTTTCTCCGACTCCGACGCCGAAATCTACCGCGCGATCTGCAAAAAGATGAATGTGAATCCCTGATAAATTAATCTTTTTTCAAACCAGTACTTGAAAACTACTCCCAAAGGAGTATATTATAATGAAGATGTAACTCTATGGGAGTATAAAAAGATGAGTGTTGTAAAACTTTACCACGGTTCGCCGGAAACTGTTGAAAAGCCGCTTCTTGCCAAAGGAAAACAGACCAATGACTATGGTCAGGGGTTCTATTGTACTGAAAATCTGGAATTGGCAAAGGAATGGGCTTCTGCCGGAAGTAAAAACGGTGTGGCTAACTGTTATGAACTTGATACGGATGGACTTGCAATATTGAACCTTTCTATGCCGCAGTACACTATTCTGCATTGGCTGGCGTTGCTGATGAAGTACCGCACGATCCGCTTATCCACGCCAATCATGAAACAGGCTCACGCTTATTTGATGGAACATTATCTGCTGGATATAAATTGCTACGATGTAATTATCGGCTATCGGGCAGATGACTCTTATTTTTCCTTTGCCAGAGCCTTTGTCAGCAATGAAATTTCTCTGCACCAGTTGAGCCGTGCTATGAAACTTGGCGAACTGGGTGAACAATTTGTACTGAAAAGTCAAAAGGCTTTTGACCGCATCCACTTTGTTTCCGGAATTGAAGTATCTAATGCGGTTTACGCTCCGTTGCGGCAAAAGCGTGATGACAATGCCAGAGCCGCCTACCGTGCTGAATTGGAAGCAGAAGACCTTTCCGGCTTGTTCATCCGTGACATCATTAAAGAGGGAATATTGCCCGATGATCCACGCTTACAGTGAACATTATCTTGACGATGCTATGCGGAACTTGGGCGAAGCGTTCGACTTTGCCCATGCGGTTGGTCGCTTGGAGTTAGACAACTTTTTTGCTATGTTCATCAATTCCGGGATTGCAGATTTGTTCGGAAATGGTCACCCGAAGTATGTCGCAGGACTTTCCGGAACA
>JAZQYS010000709.1:0-7736 GCA_045633645.1 Victivallaceae bacterium
AACTCCTTGGCTCACAGAACGACATGGCTACGATCCGACTTGGTCTGCTTTATATCGCCATTCTCACCGGCGGCGGCTGGTATATTTCACAGGGAAAACTCGCTCCGGCGGAACTGGCGATCTATGCGCTTTATGTGGGTATTTTCATTCAGCCGATTGAAATGCTGCTGCACTTTACCGAAATGTTCCAACGGGGCTTCACCGGATTCCGCCGTTTCTGTGAAATTGTTGATACAACGCCTGAAATCACCGACAGTCCCGGTGCAGTTGAATTGATAAATCCCTGCGGAAGTGTCGCTTTTAAAGACGTTTCTTTTTCTTATAACAAGGAACAGAGTGTTCTGCAAAATATCAACATTGAACTTGCGCCCGGAAAAACCGTTGCCCTGGTCGGTCCCTCCGGCGGCGGAAAAAGTACCATCTGCGCCTTGCTGATGCGCTTTTACGATACCTGTGCAGGAAAAATTGAAGTTGACGGAAAAGATCTCCGGAATTATACCCTTTCCTCTCTGCGGAAAAATATCGGTATCGTTCAGCAGGATATTTATATATTTTCGGGAACAATCCGTGAAAACATCGCCTACGGTAAACCCGATGCCTCAATGGAAGAAATTATCAGTGCTGCCAAACGTGCCAATATCCACGACTTTATCATGTCCCTGCCCGATGCTTACGATTCCCAAACGGGTGAACGGGGCGTGCGGCTTTCAGGCGGACAGAAACAGCGTATTTCCATCGCCCGTGTATTTCTGAAAAATCCGCCGATACTGATTCTTGACGAGGCAACAAGTGCGCTGGATAACGAAAGTGAACGCAAAATCCAGGGTGCCTTGCAAGATCTTGCCAAAGGCAGAACAACGCTGGTCATCGCTCACCGCCTTTCCACAATCCGCCATGCGGACGAAATCATCGTCATTGACAACGGTCAGGCAGTGGAACGCGGAACACATGAAAAACTTATGGGAAATGATGGCATTTACGCCAAATACAGCCGACTTCAGGAAAGTACGGGGGAATAAAAATGAAACTTGTTATTCATACAGAAATTCTTTCTTTCAACGACATACCGCTTCTGGCGGAAAAGTTTGATAAAACAGTTCTTCTGCTGCGCCACTCCATGCGCGAAACCCTCAATCACGGACTTGATCCCGGACTGACGGCAGAGGGAAGAAACTACGCGCTTCAATGCGGAAAACTTTTAACCGGACTTGCGGACGTATCTTTCGGTGCCTCTCCGCGCAAACGCACAATAGAGACGGCTCAGGCGTTGCAGGAGGGCGGCAAACTCGGCAATTCTGAAATTGATATATATACTGAAATTCAGGATACTGCTTTATTCACCCGTCCGGAAAACCTTGCACTTTCACTGCAAAACGGAAATCTCCCTGAAATTCTGAAAGAATATTTCTCAACCGGCAAAGCTCCGGGAACGATTGACCTTGAAGTCTACTCCGGGAATCTCCTGAACTTTCTGATTGAAACAAAATTTAAAACGCGCAACACGATATTGCTTTCGCATGATATTATCTGCGCGTCACTGCTTCTGCCGCAAAAAGTCTATCCCTTTAAACTGGACGACTGGTGCGGATACATTCAGGGCGGCGCCCTTCTTCTGTCAGGAGAAACGTGTCACTTGTACTACATCGTTCCCTCAGTTGAAAACCGGAAAAAATCCGCGCTGTTCATCTGATGCGCTGTTGCCTTCCACGAGAACAATCTACCCTTGTCAAAAAAACGGGGTATTTATTTTCTCCTCGGGGATATTGAGGTTGTCTACCCGTGTCGGGAACTGAACCTCAGCAAATTTGCCGCTAAATATATAAAACTCTTTTTTTGTTGCCGACTGACAGAAAACTTACTGTACTGTCAATCGGCAAATCTTACACGGCGCAAGTTGAAAACAACGGAATGAAAAGAATTTAGCAATAAAGAGTTGAAAAAACGGACAAAATGTATTAAATTATTTCCCGACAAAAAATCGCTGTGCAGAATCGCCGCTGAAGCGCATTGGATGAAGCATTGCTCAAAAAAAGCAGGCGTTACATTTCAAGGCATTTGCAGAGATTTTTGAAAATTTACAAAAAATATGTTATATAGCCATCTTTTTACAGAATCTATGTAATTTTTAATACTCAGAAAAGAGGTTTAGTCAAATGAAAAACTTATCACAGAAACATCTGTTGAAAAAAATCAGACTGTTTACTTTGATTGAATTGCTGGTTGTCATTGCAATCATTGCCATTCTCGCGGCAATGCTGCTGCCGGCATTGCAGAAAGCACGTGAAACGGCAAAAGCCAAAACATGTATGAACCGGCAGAAACAGATCGGTCTTGCGCTGGGTATGTATCAGGCTGATAACAAAGACTTTTTCCCGGGCAGTTACATCTGGACTCCTGATGCTGTTATGACCTGGATTCAGAGTTTGAGCTTTTATACGCAATCCTTCAAAGATATCCGCGACATGCAGAGCAACGGTCCGGGATACACCCCCGGCAATGATACATGGAACAAAAATATCAAACGATACAAAATGTTCATTTGTCCGACGCAGCTTAAAACAATCATCCATATTGCCTCCAGTTGGGGTCCGTTTTTCACCAATTACTGTGTCAACGGCGCATTATCATACCGTCTGACCTACGGAACGGGAGCCATTTACAACAACTGCAACGGCATAAAACTCAATATGTTGAAGAATATTTCCAAAACAGCCTACTGCTGGGATAACCGGATTGACCCGGTCAACAATCTGAAAACTTATGTTGAAGCAACCACTGTTTCACATGTCTCCCTTTACTATCCGATCGGCGGCGCAAACTATGTGGAATACCGTCACTCCAATCAGGCCAATGTTCTCTTTGCCGACGGTCACTGTCGGGCGATGCAGCAACAGAATATCATGGATGTCGCTTACCAGAAAGAAACTGTTGCCCACATGGATGGACGCGGCAACGCAAAATGGCTCTATTGATTGCTCCGTAAATGAAGGTAATACAGCAAAATGAAAAAAACAATACTTTCCGCAGTTTTATCCGTTTGTCTGTTCAGCATTCTCAGCGGTGCAGAAAAACTGGTCTTTTCCTGTAATTTCACAAACTCTTACAAGCCGCAGGTATCCGTACTGCCCTGTCCTCCGGATCCGAATCATGTACAGATTGTTGATGCGGACGGACAAAAAGCCCTGCGCGTGGGAAAAATCCTGGGCAAAAGGGCGGGACGGTTGGTCTATCCGTTGGCAAAACAAGTCAAACCGCAGACATTGGCAAATGCTTTTCATCCATTCCCTCTGAAATCCGGCAGATTGCAGTTCCGTTTCCGTCCGGTCGGCTGGAAGCTGAAAGATCCGGGATACAATATGCTGCTCCGTATGGAGGGACCCCGCGGCAGTCTCTTGCATGTAATTTATATCTGTCCCCGCGGCGTCCCCAGCATTCAGGTCGCTTACGGGCAGCAGAAAAATCCCCGGAGAAGCAAAGGAGAAATCCCCGTCATTTATCCCTTCACAAAACTTGATACCACTCGGAAATGGCATGACGTGAGTGTTTCGTGGAATCCGTCAGAGGTTACGCTGCAAATTGACGGCAATAAAATTTCAATGTCAACCAGAACGCTGGCATATCCTGAAACGGACTTTTACGCAGAACGTCTGTGCGTCGGATACGGATTGGCAAACCTGTCTCTGGGTGAAACCGATATAGCCGATCTTAAAATATGGGCAGCAGAACCGGAAAAATCCGCTGATAAAAAAAAAATCCGCTTCCCTGAAATAACCGTCAATCCCATGACCTCCCCCGTCATTGACGGTAAAATCACCGCTGCGGAATGGCGCAAAATTTCAACTTACAGCGGATTTTCAAAACTGCCCAAAGTCAACATTTCTGAATATCAGCCTTCCGTAAAAATCGGCTACGATCGGCAGAATCTTTATTTTGCCATTCAGAGCAAAGGACATCAGCGTCCGCCGGTATCCGGTGAAACAGGCAGGGACGGCAGGGTTTGGAAAGATGACAGTATTGAACTTTATCTTTCCGCAGGAACTGTCAAAGAAGATTATTACCATATCATTTTAAACCATGCCGGGGCAATCTTTGACCAGCACTTTCAAAAGGGGAAAAGTCAAACCATTTGTTCAGCATGGAACTGCCGGGGTATCCGTTCAAAAACTGAAGTTTCCGGCGATACCTGGAGTACAGAAATTGCCGTTCCGTTTGCCTCAATCGGGATGAAAACGCCCAAAAAAGGAGATACCATTCTTTTTAATCTCTGTGAAAATCTGATCGGCAAAGGTTACTATTCATTAGCTTCTGTCAAAAACCGTTTTGCTGATTTTGACAGATTCGGCGTTTTGAAATTCGCAGATACGGCTTCTCCTGTTATCAACTTTACAAATTTCGGTCCCCTGTTCCGCGGTGAAGCGGCATTCCTCTGCAGCGTTTCCGGAAAGTCAGCTATCCAAATGGAAATAAGTGCCAAACGCTACGACCAGACTGCTGATACGGAGTTTGCCCTGTTCAGTGAAGTTATCCGGGTTCCGGAAAAGCCGCAAGTCTGCTTCCGTGCTGCCTCCGACCGTTTGAAAAAAAACGGTATTTTGTATGTGCAGCTGCGGGAAAAGGGAAAAAGTATCTACGCAGGACGCTTTTTCTATGAATCCACCATGGCGGCAGAAATTGAAAATATCCGGCGTGAGATTATCAAAGGGAAAAACCATCTGCGCGTTGTCACTTCACACATGAACGACGGAAAAAGCCGTCTTCAACTTGCGGTTTTAACGCAGGATAAAAAGCAGAAAATTCAAAAGACTGTTCAAATTTCCGATCTGAAACAGACAACTTATCTGGATATTGATAAACTTTCTCCCGGAAACTACCACCTTACCGGAGAGCTGATTGATACTCAGGGGCAAACTCTCCAACAGCTTGAAGCCAGAGAATTTTCCGTCTACGGAAAAAATCCGCCCTGGCAGGATTTTGTCAAAAAAAATATCAAAACAGACCATGTTCCTGCTCCCTGGACGCCGCTGCAACTGCAGCAGGTCAACGGCAAAATACAAGTTTCCTGTTGGAACAGAGTCTATACATTCGGCAGGGAGTCGCTGTTTGCTGAACAAATTACCACGGCGGGCATACCGCTTTTAAAATCTCCTGTGAAACTGCTGCTCAACCGGAACAAATCCACCGACAGGATTACCGGCGTCACACAAAAAATCATATCCGCAACCGCCAGACGGGTGACGATTGAATCCTGCGGCAAATTGTCTGCCGGCGGAGAAATCAAAGTCACTGCAGAGATTGATTATGACGGATTTATCTGGTATCAGACAAACATAAATGTTCCGGCAGGAAACATCCTCAACCGCTTGTCGCTCCAAATTGATATGAAAAAAGAAAACTCCACTCTGCTTAATTGCGGTTTCCGCGATTTGCAGAACACCGGTTACACGCCGTCTTACTGGAGCAAATCCCTTGAAGGTATTTCCGGACCGTTCTGGGTCGGCATGGAAAAGGGCGGTTTGAGTTTCGGTATTGAATCAACCGAAAACTGGTCCAACAAAAAAGTAACTTCCCAAGCAGAAGTCTTCCGCAAAAAGGATAAGACAAGCATCTTTCTCAACATTATTGATACTTCTCTGAAAACCGGCAAAACGCCCGTTTACGGTTTTTACATTCATCCGACACCTGTCCGTCCGCGTCCTGACAACTACCGGAAACTGCGGGCGCAGGACTGGTTCGCTTTCAAACGCACCTGTTCGGACAGCCGCATAGCATATCCGGCGAACTTTTCCTGGTGGACCACAACCTGGTATTATCAGGGAGACCCCGACTGGGCTGTCGATGCAAAAGGAATTGAAAAAGTCTGCAAAAGAATTGAAAAGCACTATCTGAGACACAAAAAATCGTTTAATTTTGACGGTATGGATAAAAAACGGATCCGTTCCGCCTGGTACGCCGCCTACTCCAGCGTCGGCAGAAATGCACCGGAAGTCATCTGGAACGGCGATTTCTGGTATGCCGGTCCCCGGGAACGGCTCTACGGCAACACGCTCTACGGTTACGAAATGGATATGATTGAGGTCTGTAAAACGCAGGATTACTGCGATTTCTTCCTCTGGAAATTTGATCGGACAAGAAAAAACAAACCCGTCGTTGACGGCTTGTATTTTGACCTGTGGGGCGCTGCCGCCTGTGACCGCAAGGAGCATGGTCACGGTTACATTGACCGTTCCGGTGTGCGGAAAGCCGTCCACCCGGTGCGGGAACACCGCAAATTCCTGGAATTGATTTACTTGTACTGCAAGGAACACGCAAACAATGCACCGATTGTCTGTCACGTTTCAGGAGCCACTGCGCACATTGCCGGTTACAGTTATGCAGACTATCTGCTTGACGGCGAACTCTGGTTTGATAAACTTGCGGAAGACCGTTCCTATAAATCCATGTCTCTGGATATGGCGCGAGCAGAGATTCTGCCGCACATCTGGGGTCCGGGCACTCTCTGGCTGTCAGAACTGCACCGGGCAAAAGGTTATGTTCCGGCAGGTGAGCAGAAAAACTGGGCATTATCACCGTGGGCACAACGGCATTTTTCAGGACTTCTTCTGCTCCATGATGTGCTTCCCGACCGGACTTCTCTCTTTGAAACCGCCCGAAAAGTCTGGATTGCATTGGATAAATTCGGTCTTGCCGATCAGGATATTTATCTGCCTTATTGGGAAAAATGCGGAATTTCCGGCTCCAACGACGGCAAAAACACCGCAATTACCGGATATCTGAAAAAGGCTGAAAACAAAATGCTGCTGGTTGTTTTCAACAATCACGATCGGCAAATCAATGCCAAAGTCAAACTTGATATGAAAAAACTTTTCGGTATCAACGGTTCAGCAGATATTTCAGATCCGGAAAGCGGAAAAATGCTCTTTTCAGGCAAAACAGAATTTTCCGTTCCGGTCTCCATGCGGAATTTCAGACTGCTGCAAGTCAAATTAAAATAACGCACTTGCCGCAGCGTAATTACACAGAACCCCCGATTTCAGCGGGGGTTCAATGGACCAAATGGACGACAATCGTCTGTGTCACTTTACAGCAGAGAATCAATATAATTTTGCATATCACCAACGGAAGTAAAGACCAATCCGGGATTGATTTTTTCCAGTTCAGCAATGCGCGCCGTCTTTGCCCAGGCGGCGCACAGACACTTGACGCCGGCACGGATGCTTGCTTCGGCATCAGAGACGGCATCTCCGATATAAAGCAGTTCTTCCGGCGCAAGAGATTTTTCACGCAAAAGTTTCAAAAGATGTCCCGTCTTATCGTTTTTCTCGGGAGAACCGTACTGAAACGAGGTAAAATATTTACCCATATCCAGAACTTCCATGGAAATCTGACAGGTGGTTTCAGAGCGTCCGGTAAGAATGGAAAGTTCCACACCTTTTCCCTTGAGATGCTCCAAGAGTTCAACCGCACCGGGATAGGGTGACGGACACAAAGTTTTGTGCATATTGCGGTGGATGGCGTAAAAATCCTCTTCTGCTTCCGGAACGGTCTTTCCGATAAAAAAACGCAGCACGCCCGGCTCATTCATGCCGAAATTCTGATAAATCTCTTCGCGGGTGGGGGATTTTTCTCCCAGATATTTTGCAAAAACCGTTTCAAAAACATAAAGACAGAAATCCACACTGTCTGCAAGAGTTCCGTCAAAATCAAAGGCGATATGTTTAATCATTTTTATTATCCTT
>JAZQYS010000710.1:0-8658 GCA_045633645.1 Victivallaceae bacterium
GACCGCTTGGCCTCCGACTTAGCGGCACGCTCTGCGTTATGGCATATAACATGGCAGCGGCAATTCTGCGGGCTTTCGGCAACAGCCGTCATCCGCTTTATGCCATGCTCATTGCCGCAACGGTCAATATCGCATTGGATATATTATTTGTTTTCCAATTTCATTGGGGAATTACCGGTGCAGCGGCAGCCTCAGTTCTGGCACAGTTGGTGTCGTTCTTTTACTGTCTGGTACAAATCAGAAAGATTGCTGTCGTCTCTCTGCCCCGGCAAGTCTGGAAAATTGATTTTCACATGCTGGCAGAACTTTTTAAATTCGGTCTGCCGGTGGCTCTCTTGTATGTTTTTATCGCAGCAAGCGGTATTGTCGTTCAATACGCCATAAATTTGCAGGGTAGCATTTTTGTGGCAGGCTTCACCGCAACCAACAAAATATACGGTTTAATGGAGTGTACCGCAATTTCTCTCGGAGTTGCCATTGCCACATTCTGTTCCCAAAACTACGGGGCAAAAAATTATCAGCGTTTCAAAGAAGGAGTTTGGAAAGGTTTTCTTTTGACTGAACTCATGGCTGTTGTCATAACCATCCTTGCCCTGTTTCCCGGAAAATATCTGCTGCAGCTTTTTATTGCCCCTGAAAGCAGTTACGGTTCATCTGCCTTACAGGTTGCGGAACTTTATCTGTTTATTTCAGGCGTATTTCTGGTGATACTGTTCCCCATTCACACTTACCGGAACGGATTGAATGCGCTGGGCGACTCCATCTGGCCCATGGTATCCGGAGCCGCCGAATGTGTTGCCCGTATTGTAACGGCAATTTTTCTTGTCAAGTTGTTCGGCAGAGAACTCCTGTTTTACACGGAACCCGCCGCCTGGATTGCCGCCCTGCTCTTTTCAATCATTCCTTATTACTGCTACCAGAAAAAACTTTTGAAATAAGTTTCATCACTTCTGTTCAGCAATTGGAATCTTTAAGGAAAATCAAGTTCTCTATCAGTTCATTGATTTGCGCCCGGTCTTTTACAGCAGCAAGCCAACGTTCAGGGATTGCTTCAAATCCGTAAAAAGCTCCGGCAATCTGTCCGTAAACAGCACCGATGGAATCAGCGTCTCCGCCCAAATTAACTGCGGCAATCATTCCTTCTTCAAACGTTTCCGTCGTTTCAAAGGCCCATAAAGCTGCTTGAAGCGTGGAAACTGCCCACCCGGAATTGTTAACATCCTCCCGCGTTTTATAAAAAGACTTGACAGCTGTCCGTTCTCCGGATAAATGCTCATCACAAATATCAGCCATCAGATCAACCGTCTCACGAATCTTGCGGCTGCAGTGCGTCAAATCACTGATTTCATGCAGAATTTTCCGGTTAGAATTTCCGTAATTCCAGATGTATGACGGTGCAAACCGCATAATACTGCCATTTCCCTGAGAACATTCTTCTCCGTTGCGCAAAAAACCACATGCGATAGAACCGATTGCCTGACACGTAGCTCCACCGACATCAAATGCATAGGGAAGACTGGAATAAAATCCATCTTTATACCAGCGGACAAAGTTGTTGGCAATATCCGGGAGGTCGTATTTTTTGAGACGGATGAGACTGTCTGCAACGCAAAATGCCATTGAAGAATCATCTGTCCAATATCCGGCCGGCGTATTGAAATGACGGCACGGTTTCATTTCAGTAATATAAGGATGATCATCTTTATCCATGAACTGAATGGGGGAACCGAGACAATCGCCGATTACCAATCCCCAGAACATGCCTTTAAAACGGTTGAACAATTCTTTTTTATTTTCCTGTTTCTGAAAAACGCTTCCTGTTCCGGCAACAGCAAACTCCTCCTGATGCGGAAGTAAATTTCCGTTATCAACGTTTTTACGAAGTTCTTTTTCAATCCGTGCGTAATATTCGTCATACCTCGTGATAAAACGGTCGGAATCACTTTTGGGCATATTCAATCCTCCATTGTACTGTTGTTTCTTGTATAGATTTGAGCCGGACGGTGTCCGTCTCCCTGAGTCATGCGGCTGGTCGGCAAAAGCAGCGGCAGCATTTTGCGGCGGAAGTTGGCTGCAAGTATGTTTATTCCCGTCAAAAGTTCATGAACTTTTTGAAGTTCGTTGATTGTAAATTCAGCAGGCAAAAAAGCAAATGCAAGAGAACGCAGTCCGTAAGACGTCTGAAGTCCCTTCAATGCAGTTGCAATAATTCCGGCATGATCAAAAGCAAGATCAGAAGACAATATTTCAAAAGAAAATTGACCGAATGCGTTTTTTTTCACCTTCAATTCTGCAGTCAATGCGGCTTTCTCATTTTGAAACCTGAGAGAAAGCACATCGTTGTTTTCCTGAAAACTCAGATCAAACCAGCGGGCATCCATAGCATCATCACCGGACATCAAAGTCAAATCCTCTTTGCCGACGATGGAAAGAAAAGCATTTGAAATAATCCATCCCCGGGGATCCCGTCCGGGAGAACTGAAACAGCCCAGCGGATACAATGCATTGGAATTCAATCCGGTTTCTTCAAACAGCTCCCGCTGAGCGCAATGCTCAACAGATTCACCGGTCCGCAAAAAGCCGCCGGGCAATGCCCAGCGATTCATATAAGGATGTTCACCGCGGCGGATCAAGAGGACCGACAGATGCATTTTTTCCGGACTCCGGTAATTTCCGGCATCAACACTGCGCATCGTCATTCCGACAACGTCTGCGGCAACAGAGGGACGATTATATTTTTCAATGCTGTAAGAAGCAAGAAATTTTTTCTCACCCTCATTTTCGGGCAGTTTCTTTCTCTCATAAAGTTGAACTAATTCTTCTTTGGAGCGTTCTGAATAAAAAAGCGGAATAATGCCATTGATATAACCTGCTCCCCGACGGGTCAAAACCAATTTATCTCCATCTAACGCCATTAACTTGCGTTTCTGTAAAAAGATAATTTCCTCCTGATAAAGTTCTGTAAGAGAAACGCCGAAACGTTTTTCAAAGCATTTCAGGTCAATGAATCCGAAGTAAAAAGCTACTGCAATCATTTTTGCGATACTTTCCTGCAGCGGCAGATCATAGATATCCTGTAATGGAAATTTTCCGGCAAGAATTTTTGAACGGTAAGATTCCAGTTTTTTGGTTGCCGCTCCCTCGTTATAAGAAAGGTAATTCATTCCCATACTCTGAGCACCGAGTCCGAGTCCGAGATAGGGAACACCTTCAATCACACGGTGCGTCAGGTAATCGCTGGTTCCCCAATCACCTTCTTCGCAGCTGAAAGTATTTTTTCCGATTCCGGCGTAATAACCATGTTTCAACAGCAGATCATAGGCAAGCTGATATTGACGCATTGCCTTATAAAGAGACACGCCGCCGGCTTCTGTTTCCAATTTAGTTCCTTTATAACGGTTGCGGTACAAGGTAATTTGTGTCGGCTTCAAAGCTATCGCATAGAGAAGAGTATTTTCAAGATCTTTGTCGCTCTGATTCAAAAAACCGTACATAAGATCAATATTGAACTTGTCAAATCCAGCCCTGCGGATATTGCGTACCGCCTTTTCATAAATGTGAGATTCCCCTTCTCTTCCCAGTTCATTCAACAAATGAGGAGAAACTGTTTGAATTCCCATACTTATCCGCTGAAATCCGAGCGCACGGACAGCTTGAAGTTTTTCAGGTTCTCCGGCAGCAATCACCGGAGTCGTTTCAATACTGCGGATTACGCCGGAACGTATTTTAAAAAGTTTATCAGCCTCCCGGGTTAATTTTGCAATGTTTTCCACAGAAAGTTTCAACGGAGTCCCGCCGCCGATATCAAAACCGGTCACTTCTTTGCCGGAAGTTAAATGAGCATACATATGCATTTCTTTTATCAGCAAATCAACATACTCGTTTTCAACACTTTCTCCGGCGTTTTCCAGCACAGTATATTCGCAGAATTTGCAGCGGCTCTGACAGAATGGAATATGCAGATATAAACAAAATTCTGATATTTTTTCCCAGTCCCGAACCAGCAGTTTATAAATATCATCTTCCTGCCGCAGTTTGTAAGATACAAAAGAACCGGGAGTTAATGGATATGCAGTGTTGGCATAATGGTGATAAAGAAGTCCTGTTTCGTAAACTTTTTCTACGGAGTACATGTTACGCCTTTTCTGTTATTATCATTGTGATATTAACAATATATCACAAACAAAACTCTTTGTCAAGTATAAATGTGTTTTTTCTTGAAAAAGAGGATTAAAAAAGAAAATTGCGCTGAATTTATCAGAGACAAAACATGTAACAGACGGGATTGTCTGAATTTACTGTTCGTCCGGTGAAGTCAGATTTTCGCGCTGAGCAATTTCTTCTGCGATTTTCCGCAAAAGAGAGAGATCAAGTTTTCCGCTGCCGAGAAGCGGCAGACTGTCAACTTTATGAAAGTTTTTGGCACGGGGAATCCATAAGTTGGAAATACTGCGCTCACGCAGCTGATCAACAATCTGTTCAGGTGTGAAAGGCATTTCATCCGTATAAAGCACAAGAAGAGCCTCTCCTTTTGAGGGATCAGGCAGTCCGCCGACGGCAACAACGCGATTGTCACAGGCACACATCTCGTTGATTGTCCGTTCAACCAATTCATGCGGCACCATTTCTCCGGCAATTTTGCTGAATCGTGAAAGCCTGCCGCAAATATGGATATATCCGTGTTTGTCCATCCGGGCAATGTCGCCGGTAATATAATAATCTCCTGCCATTACTTCACGGGTGAGTTTTTCATCATTGAGATATCCGCGCATGACCAGAGAACCTTTGACGCACAAAATACCTTCTTCGCCCTGCCCCACCGGTGTAAAGTTCAGAGGATCAAGAATTCTTACAGAGACATTTTCCAGCGGCAGACCGATACTGTCGCGGCTGCCGACTTTACTGCCCAAATCTGCAACGTTGCGCGCCAGATTTATAGAAACAACCGGAGACAATTCCGTACAGCCGTAACACTCAACGATTTCAAGTCTGCCTGAAGTAAGTTCACGCACTTTGGCAGCAATATCCGCCCGCAATTTTTCCGCACCGGTGGCAATCAAACGCAAACTTTCCAACTCTTCTCCCTTGCAACGCTGGAGATATTTCTGCAAAAAGGAAGGTGTCGCAAAAAGCAGTGTTGCCTTGCGCTCAGAAATAATTGACCTGACAGCAGAAGAATCAAGGGGATTTGAAACATAAACCACCGGCACATGATACAACAACGGCATCCAGAAGCAGACATTCAAACCGAATGAGTGAAACAAGGGCAGATTACCGACGACCATATCCGAAGAATCCACAGCCAGCCCGCCGGCAACAGAACGCGCATTGGAGTTGAGATTGTGGTGCGTAAGACACACTCCTTTGGGATTGCCGGTTGAACCGCTGGAAAACAGAAGTACGGCATCCCGTTTCAAATCAAAAGCAGACAGCGGCGAAATCATATTCATAAACTCCGCCGTCGGCAGACAGAAAATACCGATCCGCATAATCAGTTTACCAAAGAATGAAAAATCTTCTTCAAGATCTTCAATACACACGCCTTTATCTTGAGGTGTCACCCGGATTTTGTCAAGAAATGTTCTGCTTGTAATAATCAAACTGATTCCCGCTTTTTCCACAGAACGGTCCAATACCGCCTGCGAAGTACTGTAATTCAGCGGCACCGGTGTTTTATCTGCCATAAGAATAGCCAGCATCGCTTTGACAGCTGCTGTTCCATTTGGCAGTAAAGTTCCGACATACTGCTCAGAGGATGACACATGTTTGCGGATGTAACGGCTCAACAAAGCAGCTTCAGAAACCAGACTCATCGCAGAATATGCGCAGCCGTCACAATCCGAAAATATTTTACGGAGAGGATGTCTGTGTGCCATTTTAACGGCGGCATGATGTAAAGTTACTTCATCAGGCAATTCATCCAGAGATGCCTCTGCTCCCAATTCGGCTATTCTCTGGCGGATTTCAAAACGGGACATATCCGGTGAAACAGGCTGTCCGAATGTAACCGCTGAAAAGAACGGGAAAGATACTTTTCTCCGGGTTCCCTGTCTGGTGGAAAAGTTTGAAAATATATTGCCCCAGGCAAAAGAAATATTGACAGGAATCACAGGCACATCAACATTTTCGGGCAGCATCCGTTCATGTCCGGACTTGAATTCCCGCATCAATCCGTTTCCTGACAAACGTCCTTCCGGAAAAACACAGACAAGACCACCGTCGGCAAGGTGCTTGCGGACTTTTCCGAACAGTTGTTCCAAACTCTTTGCCGTACGCGCAGAAGGCACTCTGAAAAATCCGGTCATGCGGGCAATCGCGCCGATAAGCGGCACGGAAAAATATTCTTCATAGAGCATGAAACGGATCTCTCTGCTGGTACAGGCACTGATTAATACACTGTCAACAGCAGAAACATGATTACAGAGCAGCAGCGCCGGTCCGCGCTCGGGAATATTTTCAGCTCCCGTAATTTTCAAACGGTAAAGAGAATGTCCCAGGGCAAGAATGATAAATCTCAACATAAAGTTCGGCAGCAGCCACATGGAAAGTGCCGTAAATCCGAATGCAGTCAAACCGAATCCGATCAAAAGGACTTTAAAGGAAACCCGGGGCATGACCGATGTAATACTTGCAAGGACCGGAGGAAGTCCCTCCAGCAATCCGCCGCCCAGCGCACACGAAACAGCAAGCAGAAGAGCAACGGAACCAATCACAAATGCCGCCGCATTTTTCACAGCCAATGCGGCTCCGCGGAACTCAGGCTTCACACCCTGCAGAATAAATGTCCGCAGCGGAACAAGAAACAAACCGCCGGAAAATCCGGCGAATGCCGTCCAGAACAAGGCTCCCGCATGAAAGGAAATATAAATGTCGATTGCCAGATTTCCGGGCAAATCCAAACCGATGGTCTCTGCGTGTCCCGGGAAAAACACCATCATCGGCAGAGCAACAGCCATTCCCAGGGCACCGAGAGGAACCAATCCCAATTCAATTTTTTTGCTTGACAGAAGTCCCGCGCAGAAACAACCGATAAAAAATCCGATGCCCAAAGCCATTTGCAGAAGCGTAATATTCCAGGAACTGGTTATTTGCAATGCGTAACGCCCGAAAAGCACCAGCAGAGGAATGGACGCAACGCCCAAGCCGATAAAACAAACTTCGCCGATTGCCGCCGCCAGCAATCCCGGACGGGAACGCAATGCAGCAACACCTTTTGCCAATGTTGATTTGAAACTGTAAGCAAGTTCCTTCTGTCGCTGTACCGGAGAAATCACCGGCAATATACTGACCGAAGAACAACTGCTGAATAAAAGCACCGTAAGCAAAACATAAAAGCAGAGTCCGAAATGAAAAGCAACAAGAATCACCGCAGCCCCCGAAATAAATCCGAGAGTTCCGGCAGATATAATTCTACCGTAGGCTTTGGATAACTCCGGTTCACTGAATGTTTCAGGCAGCAGACCGTCAAATGCCGGCGTAGCAAAAACAGCAAGAATGGAATAAAGCAGAACGGCTCCCAAAATCAGGTAACCACCTGCTTCTCCCAGATGTGTCAGAGAAAGAGCAAAAGCTCCGAAACAAAAAACCGGCAGTTCCAATAAATTTGCGGCGATAACAACATAACGTTTCGGAAATCTGTCAGCCAGAAATCCGCTGACCATCGGCAGAAACAGTGAAGGCAGCACACAGACACCGGCAACAGAAAGCACAAAAGCAGAATCCCGGAAGTAGTCAAAACTGCTTCCGAGAACTGCCAGAACCACCCATACTTTAAAACCGCAACTGCTGAACGAACTTAAAAAAGCCGTCAGTGCCAACGGAAGCGTACGGCGCATTACCGACGGAGCTGCCATTTAATTCTCAACCCAACTTATTTTTAATTTCAAGCAATGCAGAATTTGCATCGTTGAGAAGTTCACACACCAAATCTGAAATCGGCATGATTTTATCCATCAAACCGACAGCCTGTCCTGCCATGAGAGAACCGCCATCAACATCCCCCTCCACAGCAGCACGGCGCAACGCACCGACCCAGAAACGTTCAACTTCTTCCTGAGCCTCCTGACGGTGGATTTTCCCTGCCTCAAGTTCACGCAGCAGACGCAGTTGCAAAGCACCGAACTCCTGCATACCTTTATTTTTCAGAGCGCGGACTGCAACGACCGGCAGTTTTGAGTCATACTGCGGCGTGGCAATGGCATCACGCGCATTCGCCTTGAGGAATACCTCTTTGAATTTGGGATGAACAGAACACTCTTCAGTCATAACAAAACGGGTTCCCAGCTGAACACCGGAAGCCCCCATCATCAGGAGGTGTGCCATCATCTTGCCGGTTGCAACACCGCCGGCAACAAAAATCGGAACCTGTTCCGCATACTTGAAAAGCAGTTGCTGGATCAGAATCATTGAAGAAACATGACCGATGTGTCCGCCCGCCTCACTGCCCTCAAGAATAATCGCATCTGCACCGAAACGGATCATGCGTTCAGCAATGGAAATAGTTGATGCAAAACACAAAACTTTGGCTCCGGTAGCCTTGGCTTCAGCAACCTCTTTTTCTTTCGGAAAACTTCCGGCAAAGATAATGTAGGGAACCCGGGCATCTTTGAGCATTGCGAGGTGATTCCGGTAAGAGGGAGCAATGGTAATAAGATTGAC
>JAZQYS010000711.1:0-2387 GCA_045633645.1 Victivallaceae bacterium
GCCTCATTGAATCATCGAAAATCAAGGCTTTGTCAATGAAACATTTTCTGTTCGTTGCTTTATTCAGTGCCATCATACACCTGGGAGAACGCTGCAGAAATATAAAACTACTAAAATATAGACCTTTTTCAGGATAAAGGTGAAATATGGACAACAAAATAAAACCCGTCAAAGCTGGTATCAGCCGTCAACGTAAACTTGAATTTTTTCATCATAAGTCTGTCAGGGAATGGGGCGGAAAAGACCAGGTGGATTCGTTTGCTGTTTTGCACCCTGCCCGACGCACACGCAAACACGGCCTTTACATTGTTCTGCACTCAGCAGGGCACGATCTTTACTCTTGTTTAGGCTGTACATTCATGCCGGACAACCACGATATTTACCGTACACCGGATAATCTTTTCGGACTTTATCTGGATTGCCGCGAAAATCAGTCAGAGGATTTCTGGTGGGGCGGAATCAATGCCAAAGGAGAGGGAAATCCGGAACGGAAAAACGTCCGGCAGCCTGTGGAAAACCGGGTCTATGCTACGATTGAATGGGTTATGAAACAATATCCTATTGATGAAAACCGGGTCTATATTTGCGGAAATTCTATGGGCGGAAGCGGAGCTTTGGGACTTGGGATGTGCCGGGGAGATCTTTTCGCTGCTGTAAAAGTCAATGTTCCTGCCGGAGTACAGCACATGCTCGACCGGATCAATATGGCAAAAGAAACGCTTCCGGATCCCCCAATCTGTATAGATTACTCTGCGCCTGACGATGCGTGGTCGGAAGGGCATGCTGATTTTTATAAGTTCATGAGAGAAAAGAGATTCTCGTTATTCGGATACTGGGCTCCTTTCGGTCATGCCAATAGCGATACCCTTATGCTGGAAAAGAATGATTTGATTCACTCATTTGACTGGCTGTCAGTGCGCAAGAATCAGGCATATCCCGTTTTCACCAATGCGGCATCCGATGATAAAAATCCATGGGAAAATCCTGAAACAGCGGCAACACCCGGACAAGTCAATGCGTTCTTCCGCTGGAAAAATGTTTCGGACAGCCCCAATCGTTTTTCCATGATGATTTATATTGACGCGGCAATCAATACCAGAGTTCAGATTCCCACGCAAACGATCGCTGATGTCACGTTGCGGCGCATACAGGAATTTCATCTGTCTCCCGGTGAAACGATTGCATGGACATTTGGCACACAAAATGGTATCTCCACTGCAGATACTCATGGAATTTTGACTTTACCGAAGCTTGTAATCACAGACTCAAGCCAAAAATTGACTTTAAGAAGAACTTCTAAAAAATAAAAACAGGCAACTCAACCAGAAATGCGGTAATGAATATATGAAAAACAGCACCCGGAACATAGAAGAAAAAATGCCGTCACCGGACTTTATCAGCCAATATAACCTCATTTACAAAATGCCATCGCGCTGCTGGCAGGATGGACTGACCATCGGCAATGGCGACCTTGCAGCAATAGCTTGGGAAAACGGCAGCAGTCAGTTGGAATATCAGGTAAACCATTCTCTTATTTGGGATGAACGTCTGGTAAAATACAATCGTTTCAGAATGGACCATATCCGGAAAATCGCAGAAGATGGCACAATATTCAAAAATGAAATGGTAAAAGAAAGAGATCCTTCTTCTCCTCCTTTCAATGAAGTGCAGACACCATGCGACGGCGGACAGATAAGAATCGTTCCGGGGGTTGTTCAGCAGTTTGCGCCCGGATACCGCATCACCAAAAAATTGAGTCTGAAAGATGCTGTCATTGAAACTAATCTGGATAAACACTTTTCTCATCCGAGAGTTCGTTCGTTTGTCTGTGCGCAAGAAAATATTCTGGCAATCTCTGTCCGGAATGTTTCTTTGATGACAGCATTCCAGACTCGGACCGAGCTCTTCTGTTATCCTGACAGAGATTACGAAGCATCGGAACTTTATGCTGAAGGCTCTGTCATGTACTTTATCCGGCGTCTTCCGACAACGGTCTATGTTATGGCTGCTAAAGTGATTCCGCGGGGCGGCGGAACAAACAGGGAATATTATGAGAAAATCGTTCACCCCAATGATCACAAGTACGGCGAGCCTTCAAAAAGTGTCAATGCTTCTGTTGCCCGGAATCATGTTTTTGCTGCACTCACAGGTGATTTTGATTTGCTTGTGAGCATTGAAGTCGGGGAAGATTCGGAAAAATTGAAAGAAACAATTTTTCGCCGTCTGGAAACAGCGGCAGCGACCGGAATCGAATCACTTTACCAAAAACATTGCGAATACTGGAAAGAGTTCTGGAGCAGAAACAAAGTCTCTCTTGGAAACGGATTTCTGGAACAGTTGTGGTATCTTTCCAATTATCATCTGCGTTGCGGCATGGGCGGCTCAAT
>JAZQYS010000712.1:0-6993 GCA_045633645.1 Victivallaceae bacterium
AGCTTTTTTTGCTAAGCTTTTTTTCACTTCGAAAAAAAGCGTCGGAGGGTGGTGGCGCGGGGGCCTGCGGAGTCGTCGGTAAAATATAACATTTCCCAGGAGATGAGTTTTTCGGCGACTTGGGAGGCGTTGTGAATCTGGTGGGCGATACGGCGGGGATCAGCGGGGATGGCGGAGTTGACTTTGGAGCAGTCAACACACTGAAAGATTTCGACGTTGCTCCAGAAACGAATGTTTTTTGCGTCACAGACATCGCGCCAGACCTTGAAGGTATCCTGCTGATGATCAAGGGTATTGCCGCAGCAGCCGATGGAGTCCTGAGGGGCCATGATATCGAGTTTGACGCCGTCAAGGATGGTATTCCAGGAGTCGGTCATTTCGCCGAGTTTGCCTTCAAAATACTTGGTTGCGGGGGACATGAGGATTTCGCAGTCCGGGTGCAAACCTTTGAGGCGGTCGCAGAAGTCGCGGTAGATGCTGTTGAGGGTCTTTTCGGTGTAAAGATCTCTTTCGCCGCGATAGGCGGTTTCGGGGGCAAAATAAATACCCTTGAACTGACCGCCGTAAAGTTCAAAAAGTTCATCCTGAACGGCAAAGTGGTTTAATTTTTCCTGTTCAACATAAGCGGGATCCTTGCCCATGCACCAGCCGGAAACGGAACCGTAGGCACCGAGATAGACATCAAGTCCGACAGTTTTTGCGGCGGCAAGGACTTTGCCGATGGAGTCAAAAAGACGATATCCGGCAAAACGTTTGCTGGGATAATAAACTGTTTCAAGTTCATTCCAGACGGCGGCCTGATAGATAACAGTATCAATTCCGAAACTTTTGAGGAGACGGAATTTTTCAGCCCACTGTTCTTCAGTAGCGTGGAGCATGGGATAACCGCGATAGTTGGGGGGCTGGGCGCAGATGAAAGTACCGGTAATACGCATGGACGGATTGACATCCGCATGTGTTTCAAGATATTGCCGGTTGATTTCAGCAGCTTCAGCATATTTGGCATTGGCCTCTTCGATAATATCGTCAGAGGCCTTGAAGATGACAAAATCGTCAACGTTGATAATTTTCCAGTTTTTCTTGGGAGCCATAGGGGGAGACCTTTACTTTTTGATAATCAGAACGGTGAAGTCGTTGCGTTTGACATCAACTTCAACGGTTTTTCCCTGCATGGGAACAACTTTTCCGCTTTCAGCATTGATAACGGATTTTGTTTCAGCGGGCAGGGAAATTTTGATTGTTCTGCCTTTGCGGGAAAGGTTGCTGACAAGAGCAAGTTTTTCGCCGTTTTTGTCATAATAACTGATGCAGCTGCCGGGTGTTTTGGAGGTAACGGCCTTGTTTTCCCAGTAGGGAATAAACTCAACAGCGGCATTGCCGATATCCCATTTGCGGCGGATTTCATCCATTTTGTAGACCTCTTTTTTGTTGCACCAGAGGGGCCAGAAGATGACATCGGCGTGCATAATACGGCTCATGAGGTCACGGGTGGGGATGGGCAGCTCCATGATATCGCGCTGATTTTTGAGACAGGGCAGCCATGCGATGACAGCACCCCACTGACGGTGATAGAACTCGCCGCGGACACGCTCCATGGGAAGACTGTAACTGTAATAATACATGCGGTCGTGCTTGGGCGGGATGAGTTTGGGATCATCCGGGAAGTATCCGCTGTAAAGGTGTTCACCGGTGAGGAATACGGTAAAAGGAGAAAGAATATTCATCATATTCGTGGCGGAGTTGTGGGCGATACACCAGAGCTGCTGATTGCCGTTGCGCTTGGCAATGACATAATGCATACGCTTGTAAAGATCGCGGTCAGCTTTCCAGGAGTAGGTGGGACGGCGAACACCGTCATAGTCGGTATATCCGCCGCCGGAACGGGCACTCATGTTGGGATCGAGAATCAGTTCATCAATGTAAGCACCGTCAATGGTTCCGAAAACTTCGTTCCACTGGTCGATACACCAGACAAGATAGTCCTGCCAGCCACTGGTGCCGGAACAGCGCATCCAGTCAAAACGACCGGCACGGGAACGCTGGGGATCGGGACTCCAGTCTTTGTAGATAGCTTCGGCATCGGGATTGACTTTGTTTTTCTGAGAAATGGGCAGATGGCGGCGATCCCAGTAGGGGATGACTTTTCTGCCGGAGGCTCTGTCCATTTTGACTTTGGCGGCGGTGCGTTCTTTGTTGAGTCCGCGATGGGGTTCGGGGTCAAGGCTGATCTGCGCCCATTCATCGGGCCAGTAGACCAGAAGTCCGCCGCGGCTTTTACCTTTGAAGGAATCGTACTGGGCACTCATGGTCTGGGCGCGCCATCCTTTGGGCAGAGGTTTGACGGGGGTGGCAATAAAACCGAAATCAAGCGTAAACTCTTTGGGCGCATTGGCAGGGAGCGGCTGAACGACCATTTTGACGATAAAATCAGCACTGCCGTCGGCGTTGCGGACAATTTCAAACAGATCGGTTCTCTTGCGGGGATAGTAATACTGTTCGCTGCCGGTGAAGAACTGCAGACCGCTGCGGGTGGAACCCAACCAGGTGCAGGTACCGAAACGCTTGGTCCAGATGACACCGGGTTTCATGGATAATTCAATCGTATTGCTGCCTTTGGGACTGCTGGGACCGTAATCGCCGCCGATTCTGTCGGTAGCACCGACAAAGTGCAGCAGTTCAGAGGCACTTTGCGTCATGGGCATACGCAGAGAGAGTTCCTGAACGCGGTCAGAGGGCTTCAAGGTCAGACGGAAGTGAACCATACCGTCATATTCAAAAGAACCCTGCAAGTCGGCATTGGCGGCTTTTTTGGAAAAGGCGACACGTCCTTTCTGAGTTTTTCCGACCTGATAATTGCCGAACCGGATTTCTTTTCCGTTGAGGGTGACATTCACGCTTTTGCGGAGAAGTTTTTCATTTTTGACGGTAACCTGATCCAGCAGACCGCTGCCGCTGAAATCATAGCTGCGCTGCCAGACGTTGAGATTTTTGCCTTTAACTTCAACGGGCTGGAAGGGATAGGGAACGTAATCGCCGTCCAACGCTTCAAGTCCGAGTTTGACGGGATTCTTGAACCAGGGACTCGGCTGCATGATGGTTTCTTTGACGACTTGAAGTCCTTTTTTCTTGAGTTCGGGGATAAGTTCACCGGCAACGACGATGATTTCTTTGTCAGTCAGAGCGCGGTTGTAAATGCGGAGATGTCCGATTGCGGACTGTCCGCCGGCTCCGAAACGTCCGGTTGCACCGACGTTAAAGTTTTTGACGGGGGTTTCAGGCAGGACGATAAAACCTTTGGCAACCATAAGTCCGTCAAAATAGAGAACGGAGTTGCCTGCACCGTCCCAGGTGTAGGCGAGATGGTGGATACTGTTGCTTTTCCAGTCCTTGGGCATACGGCGCAGGAACAGGGATTTTTTGGTTTTGCTGTTGCGGGTGTAGACACCGAGTCCGTCGTTGCTGTGTTTGTAGACATACATCGTAAGATCGGAGGAGGCAATACTCAAAAACATGAGGACTTTTTTAGAGGGATATTCCCAGTCGCAGTTTTTGATGGTCATTTCAATCGTACCGCCGCGCAGGGGGAAGTTGGCGATACCGTCATAACGGACACCGGCTCTTCCGGCACCGACCTGCAAACCGTAGTTGGTGGTTGACAGGGGATCAAAGTCAAAACGCATTGCCCGGTTGGCGGGAATCAGTTTACCGTCAGGACGTCCGGCGGCAAACTGAGCCTTGACCGTTTCCTGACTTAAAGTGTAGTTCATTGCGAATGTACGCGCGGAGGTGATATCTTCCATTTTCGGAGCTCCCCAGAGTGTACTGCCTGCTGCAAGCAGCAGAGCCGGTAAGGTTGCAAATTTCATAAATTATTATTTCCTTTTACTGTTACGGTAAATTCTTACTTTATTGATGACGGGGATATGATCGGAAGCGATTTTTTCGTCAATGCCGATACGGTCGAGAACTTCAACTCTGTTGTCGGCAGTCTGACGGTACAGGTGATCGATCATGATATCCGGTTTTTTGGAGGGGAAAGAGGGAACGGGTTTTTCCAGCGTCCAACCGAGAGCAGCCAGTTTGTTGACCGGATCGCTGCCGGGATAGCAGTTGAAATCTCCGGTCAGAATCACGGGGAGCTTGCCCGGATTGTTCTTTTCAATGAGTTCGGCAATCTTCGTCACCGCCTGAATACGGGCAGCGTTGGCTTCGGGGGTGGTACGGTGGTTCAAATGGGTCAACGCCACCAGGAACGGATTGGGGGCATGGATTTTCACCAGTGTCATGCCGCGGGTCTCTTCAATCAGAGCCGGAATCAGCCAGGAGCCGACCAGTTCCATGCGGTAACGCGATAAAATGGCATTGCCGTACAAGCCATCGGGCGGCAGGATGCGGCACCCGGCGAACTGAGAGAAACACATGCCGGTCAATATCGCAAGATTCTGAGTCATATCCACATAGCCGGTACGGGGGCAGTTTTTGTCCACTTCGTTGAGCACAACCACATCCGGATTGTGCTGAAGAATGACATCCGCCTGAGCTTTGAGATTGAAACGGAAGTTCATGTCAATTGCAATATGCAAATTCCACTGCATGACATTGACATCACTGTAACGGGGCGCGGCTTCAACATCGGCTGCAGCCAGCGCAACGGCGGCAGTTGCCGCCATCAAACATTTTTTTACCATAACTTTATCTTTCTTCTGAAAAAGTGTATTTTTTAAATTCCGCCATTGCGGACATTGGTTCTATCCCAATAATTGCCTTTGCCCCATGCCGAGCGGCCGTTCAGATTGCCGAGTACTTCGTAACAACCGAAAGGACCACTGACTTTCAGGGATTTGGCAGACCCGTCACACCAGGCGACATTTGTCGTATTGCTGTGCGGCGCATAGGCGACGATACCGCTGGTTTTGAGCTGACATTCGCAGCTGCTGCCGCCGATTTCAGGGTCGGTGTAATTATAAACATCGATCATAAGAATCGTTTTTCCCGGAGCTTTCAACTGATTCATCTTTGCCGGACGCCTTGCCCAGCCGGCAGCACCTGCAGTTGTATCGGTGCCGCCGACATAGTAACTGCCTGTCACTTCAAAGTAATTGAGACCGTAAGTGTTGGTGTATGCCGTCCCCATCGCTGTTTTGGGATTGATGTCGAAACGCGGACAGTTGTAAACGCCCTTGCTGTGGACATAATTTTCATTGGTAAAATACGCCCAGGTCACGCCTTTAGCGTTGGGATCTTCATCTTTTGAAACAAGCCAGATTGGAAAAAAGTAGTCATTGTGGTCACCGACATACATCATGGTTGCCGCACTCAGTTGCTTCTGATTCGAAAGACACTGAGTGGCACGGCTTCTTTCTCTTGCCTGCTGCAGCGCAGGAAGAAGCATTCCCGCCAGAATGGCAATAATTGCGATAACGACGAGAAGTTCAATGAGGGTAAACCCGGATTTTTTTGATTTCATCATCACACCTTGCTTTTTTGTTAAAAAATAAAAGATAAAAATGTCATCTTTATAAATTAATACACGAAGCCCCTTTTTTCAAGCCGAAACGCCCATTGTCCATCCTTTTTCATTGCCGAAAGAGACGTAATTCCGACTTTTAAAAAAATGTTGTTTGCAAAAAACAGTGTCAGTGTGTATATTATCCGGTTGAAAGAATAACCGTAAATCAACATAAGGAGAATATACCTATGACAGCAGCTGAACTGCGCCGCAAATACATTGAGTTTTTTAAGAGCAAGGGACATCAGGAGATCAAAAGTGCGTCTCTGATTCCCGACAATGACCCGACCTGCCTTTTCACCACGGCGGGAATGCATCCTCTGGTGCCTTATCTCCAGGGAGCAAAGCACCCCTCCGGCACCCGTCTGACCGACTGCCAGAAGTGTATCCGTACCGGTGATATCGACGAAGTGGGCGATCCCGTTCACCTGACTTTCTTTGAAATGCTGGGCAACTGGTCCCTTGGCGATTATTTCAAGAAAGAAGCCATTGATTTCAGTTTTGAATTTTTAACCGGCAAAGACAACCTCAATATTCCGATTGATATGCTTGCCGTCACCGTTTTCGCAGGCGACGAAAATGCTCCCTTCGATGCCGAAGCTTTTGAAATCTGGAAAGGTCACGGAATCCCCGAATGCCGCATTGCAAAACTGGGCAAAAAGGACAACTGGTGGGGTCCCGCCGGAACCACCGGTCCCTGTGGTCCGGATACCGAAATGTTCTACTGGACCGGTCCCAAGCCCGCTCCTGAAACTTTTGATCCCTCCAACAAACTCTGGGTCGAAATCTGGAACGACGTTTTCATGCAGTACAACAAAACCGCTAACGGCACTTTTGAACCGCTGTCACAGCGCAACGTTGATACCGGTATGGGTCTGGAACGTATCACTGCCGTTCTTCAGGGCAAAGCCAGCTGCTACGAAACTGAAATTTTCGCCTCCATCTTTGCCGCTCTGGATGAAGTCCGCGGCATTGAAACGCCCGCAGAGCGCACCGCCTCTGAACGCATCATCGCCGATCACCTGCGCGCTGCGACTTTTATCATCGCCGACGGAATCACCCCGGGACGCGTTGACCAGCCCTATGTGCTGCGCCGCCTGATCCGCCGTGCCATCCGCGAAGGACGCAAACTCGGCATTACCGGAAAACTTTTCACCAGCACCATCGCTCAGGTCGTTATCGGACAGTTCGGTGAATTCTATCCGGAACTGGTTGAACGCAAAGATGTCATCATCTCCGAACTTGACCGCGAAGAAAAGCAGTTCGGCGTCACCCTTGAAAACGGTATCAAAGAGTTCCAGAAACTCGTTGACCGCGTTCCGGCTTTCGTTGAACGCAAAGTCATTTCCGGTAAAAACGCTTTCAACCTCTACGAAACCTATGGTTTCCCGATTGAGCTTACCTGCGAAATGGCGGCTGAACAGAACTTCACCGTTGATATGGCCGGTTACGAAGAAGCCTACAAGAAACATCAGGAAATGTCA
>JAZQYS010000713.1:0-2045 GCA_045633645.1 Victivallaceae bacterium
GCGCGATGAGGCTGAAATCCGCGGACACAGAAAAACCTATGTCGGAGCCATGCCCGGTAGGATTATGCAGAATCTCAAGCGTGCCGGTTCATCCAATCCGGTGTTCATGCTTGATGAGATTGATAAACTTGCCCGTGACAATCACGGAGATCCTGCGGCGGCTCTGCTTGAAGTGCTGGATCCTGCGCAGAACACCTCTTTCAATGATAATTATATTGAAATCGGTTATGATCTTTCGCGTGTTTTCTTTATCGCCACGGCGAATATGCTTGAGGGTATTCCCGGTCCGCTGTTGGACAGAATGGAAGTTATCCAAATCCCCGGATACACCTCTCTTGAAAAGCGTGAAATCGCCAAACGTTATCTGATTCCGCGTCAGATCAAAGAAAACGGTCTGCGTTCCTCAAAGGTCAAATTCAATCAGGGCGCCATTGATGAAATTATTTCGTTCTATACGATGGAGTCCGGTGTGCGTGAACTGGAGCGTGTTTTTGCCCGGGTCTGCCGCCGTCTGGCGCAGAAGCTTGTGACCGGTGAAATTTCCCCCGATGAGGTTGTGCGTGTTTCAGCGAAAATGATTAAAGAATTGCTCGGTCCGCGCAAATATCTGCAGGACTCTGCCGTTGAGTGTGTAACTCCCGGTTACGCTGTCGGAATGGCATGGACTGCTGCCGGCGGAACGATTCTGCCGATTGAAATTACCGCTATTCCCGGCGGAAAAGGCAATCTGAAACTTACCGGAAGTCTGGGCAAAGTCATGCAGGAGTCTGCTGAAACAGCTTTCTCACTTGTCCGCAGTGTTGCTTCTGAATGGAATGTTGATTCAGAATACTTCAATACCACGGATTTTCACATCCACGTTCCGGATGGTGCAACGCCGAAAGACGGTCCGTCGGCAGGTGTAACGATGACGATGGCGCTGTTGTCTCTTATCCGCAAAAAGTGTCTCAAGAGTTACGTTTCCATGACCGGAGAAGTAACATTGCACGGCAGAGTGACTGCCATCGGCGGTTTGCGTGAAAAGTGTGTGGCGGCGCTGCGTGCCGGTATCCGTGAAGTGATTCTCCCTGAAGAAAACCGCAAGGACTTTGAGGAATTGCCGGAGCAGGTCAGGGAAAAACTTGAATTCCATTTTGTCAAAGACTTCAGAGAGGCGGTCAAAGCCGCTTTCCCTGCAGAATAAGGAGCTTTTGTTATGGGCAGGATTTTTCTGATTGTTTGCTGCTGCCTTGTCGTCATGGGACTCCATGCTGAGAAGAAAATCACCCCTCAGGAATTTCTTGCCCTGGCGCGCCGTCCGAATCCGGTGGATACCTTTGCCATGCTGTCGGGAACGCTTCAGCACCGCAGAGAGGGTTCTTCCGCTGAAAGTATGCCGATTTATTTTGGTATCATCATTCAGAAGGAACGCTCCACCGGTCAGCTGATATTCGGCGATAAAGAGGGATATTTTCTGGGGCAGGCGCGTGCCAAAGGCGGTTCCTCTGTTATCCCCATGCAGAAAAGTTCTGCTCTGATCGACCGGACAGGCGTCCGCGCTTCGGATTTGACTCTGGATTTTCTCTTCTACGACTTTGTGCGGGAAGACGATGAGGAAACCATCGGCGGATTTGTCCCCTGTCGTGTGATGCTGCTGCGCTCTTCTGATAAAAAGGAACTTGTGCGGGTATTTCTTTCAAAATCCCATTACTTTCCGCTGCGTGCCGAATTTTTCAAGCCCGGAGAAAAGAAGCCCTGGCGTACTCTTGAAACCGGCGGCTTCACGCAGAAAAATGATTTGTATTATATCCGCCGTTTACGGCTTGAAGGTCCGGGATGGCGGACAAGAATTGAGTTCAAAGAGGCTGATCTCGGACTCTACAATCCCAAAGCCGCTCCCAAAAATCTTATCCGCAAACTTCCCTCTTCCCGATAAGGGCAGTGGGAGTCCGGGGGAGAAGAAAAACTTTTTTTCACGGGAAAAAAGCCGAAACGTCGGCTTCGGTATATTGCCCCCCCCGCCCCCCCTTGTCCCGCCGCAGCCTTGTGCGGAGGCGGAAACTCTT
>JAZQYS010000714.1:0-2829 GCA_045633645.1 Victivallaceae bacterium
ACTGAACGGTTCTCTTCCGGAATCTCTGCTGCAGCTGAACGACTCCGGTCTGCAGGTTCTTCACCTGACCGTAAAAAACAAACTTGAATCCACAAAAGCAACTTATCAGAGTGCAAAATTCCAATATCTGCTCATTGAAACCAGTGAACGCATGGATTACTTTTTAAGTGCCGCAGATATCGTCTTCTGCCGTTCCGGCGGCAGTTCTCTTGCAGAATTGTCCCTTTTCGGAAAAGCTGCAGTCCTGATTCCCTACCCCTTTGCCTCAGAAAACCACCAGCGTGCCAATGCTGAATGTTTTGCCTCCGTCGATGCGGGAATCGTTCTCGGCACACAGGAGTTATCTCCCCACCGCAGCAAAGAAATCCTTCAGGACTTTATTGAAAATCCCTCCGTTTGGCAGCAACGGGCAGATAATGCTAAACTTCTGGCTAAGCCGTATGCCGCAGATGAAATGCTTGATAAAATAGAAGAAGATCTTAACTGATTTTTTTTCAACCGCTTTTTCCAAGACCGTCAGAACTTTCTGCCGGTCTTTTTTTGTGACAAATATTTTGATTTTTCCGGAATCCCGGTTTGGATAACATCTTTCAACGCTTTATATTGAAAATGCAGGAGGCAAAATGCACTCCTGAAAACAAAAAAGAGGAGAAAAGAGTATGAAACATTTGACATCCGCCTTTGTCGTGGGAGCATTGCTTCTGGTCCTTACCGGCTGCTGCTGTGACAGCAGCAAGCAGTGTACGGCAAAACATCAGCACACAGCCCAGTGTTCCGGTTCAGAATGTACCGACGAAAAAAAAGACAATTCCGGCGGCAGTCAGACGACAGCAAGCACCGATACTCTGGAAGAAGACAACAAAAAAGAAAACACCCAGCCGCAAGGCAAAAAAATCTCTGCCCGCTGAGCAGGGCTGAAAACTGATGAGAGACGGGGAAGATGAAAAAAGTTTTTTGTCTTCCCCGTCTCGTTTTTCTTTTCAGCTTCCTGTGCTGATACTGCCGGACTTATTTCGGCGATGATTCATCAAAGACTTATTCACAGCCGTCCCTGCCCACTTTCCCCTGATAACCTCTTTAAAAATTTTAAACATTCCTGCCCCGGACAGCCGACAGACAACACAAAAAAAAGACGTAAGTTCTTGAAAAAAAAAAACTTATGTTATATTATTTTTTTATCAGGAAACAAATCAAAATGAACAGTCTGCATAAAAAAATCAGCTGCATGGATTTGTCCCCCGGGTTTCGGATCATTTTTCTTATCCGAAAGCACAAAAAAAACACGAAAGGAAAAGAGGTAAAAACAATGAACAAAAGGTATTTGTTGGTCACGGCAGCGGCAGCATTGTCAACCGCTCTCCAGATGACCGGCTGCGCCTCCCTGGAAGAGGCTGCCAAAAAAGGGCAACATTTTATAGCCTACAAAAACGAAGAAATGGATATCAGGCAGAATGGGCGTATGTATAGTGATTTCCAGACCACATACAGAACATATGAAAGAAAACGTGATGCCTGGAAGGAAAACAATCCCGGCAAAGTCGTTGATAAGAAAACCATATTAGCCCACACAGCTTACTTGAACCGAGCTGCCGCTCTTCCCGTCGAGAGCAATGACACGAACAGAAACATTTATCGTCTGCGAACTTCCGACCTCAATGATTTCAATTATTATTTCCAGAAAAACGATTTGGAAGGCTGCCGGAAAAAATCATCCCACACGCTGCGCAGGTTTGCTTATGGGCTCGAACAAAACAAGCGTATCCTCAAAGATCTACAATTCCGTTTGTCTGTCGTTGATGACGCTTTTGCCAATAAAAGTCATATGTTAAATCCGGACACCCGGAGCTGGCAGAATAACAGAAACTATATCAACAAAAGAATACAGGATATTCAGTCTGCCAACGCTCAGCTTGAAAAAGCAATTGATGAGGTCAAGACAAAAATCAATACACGCGCAAAAGCTGCCGCAGACAAAAAGGCTGCTTTGGAAACAAATCGCAAGGATCCCGCATTCCAGTATCCCAAGAAAAATATATGCAAGTCCTCTGTTCCTCTCTGGCGTGACATCAAGTCCGGCATGAATCTGTTTATGTTGAAAAATGTCAAAAAACACCGGGATGGGCTCGTCACTTACTCAGACTCGATGAAGGTCTTGGGCGGGGTATGTAAGATTGAAGAAAATATCGGAACGATACAGTTTTGCTACGCCAGAGAAAATAAAACGCCTGCCAACACCGGAGTCATTTTCGGATTAACCTTCTCTCCCAAAGATCCCAAAATGTCAAATGCTCTCTTTGAGAAATTCAAAAAAGAGATGCCCAATGCCACGGTAAAAAAACAAACCATAGAGAGGAGCAAACGCTCTTGCCAAAACTATTTCACCAGATATGAAATTGATCATGTCATCATCCTCAAAGAGGGCGCAAAAGTCGTAAAAATCACGAGGTGTGAATATAAAACGACATTCACAGATGCATATCGCAGATTGCTCCCCGACAGGCAAAAATATTTGACTGATGAATTTTATGATCCCTCAAGCAAACGCAGAGAACGAGAAAAGTGGAATGCTGCCCGACGGCAGGTTCACAGCTTCGCCTTCGCATCACGAGGCATCTCCAAAAAAGATTTCTACAATTGCGCCAATGTTAGCTGTGACGTAAATATTTACGATGAACAACAGTATAAAGCATACAACCGGTTCTATCAGAAAGCCCAAAAAAACGACTCACAGCAAGATTTAAAAAAGCGTCAACAGCAGTTGGATTTCTGAAAAACAGATTCTAATTGAATTCTGACTTAAAGGGGCTGCTGCAAAACCCGATGTTTTGC
>JAZQYS010000715.1:0-4469 GCA_045633645.1 Victivallaceae bacterium
GCTCAATGTGTTTTTCAGAGCCGTGTTGACTGCGGGTGATGAAGTTATTGCCCCCTCTCCCTATTTTGTTGAGTATGATTTCTACGTCGCCAATGCCGGCGGAAAACTCGTCACCGCCCCCTCGAAAGATTTGACTTTTGAACTGGATATTGATGCTTTCCGCAATGCGCTCTCTGAAAAGACCCGCGCCGTGATTTTGAATTCTCCCAACAACCCCGCCGGTGTCATTTACAAGCGTGATGAGTTGGCTGAACTCGGAAAACTTATCCGTGAACAGGAAGAAAAGAACGGCAAGCCGATTTTTGTCCTCTCTGATGAGCCTTACCGTTTCCTCAACTTTGACGGCGTTGAGATTCCGCCCGTTATGGAGTTCTTTAAGCATTCCGCCGTTATCGGTTCTTTCAGCAAAAATCTTTCCCTCGCAGGAGAACGTCTCGGCTATATCGCCGTTTCTCCGCAGGTTGAAAATTCCGCCGAACTTATGGCAGGACTGATCATGTGCAACCGTATCCTCGGCTTTGTCAACGCACCCGCTCTTGGACAGAAAATCCTTGAAAAGTGTCTTGAAGCCGAAGTGGATCTTGATATCTACCGCAAACGCCGCGACGCCATGGCAAAAGTCCTCGCTGATGCCGGTGCCGAATTTACCGTCCCCCGCGGCGCATTCTATTTCTTTGTCAAATCTCCCTGCGAAGATGAATGCAAATTTGTGGATGCCCTGCTCGAAGAAAAAATCCTCGCCGTCCCCGGTCGCGGTTTCGGACGCCCCGGCTATATCCGCCTGACCTGCTGCGTCGATGAAAAAATCATCCTCCGCAGCGCCCCCGGATTCGCCCGCGCCTTCGCCCTTTTCAGATAAGGGCTGTGGGAACCGGGGAGAGGGGAAAACTTTTTTTCATGTGAAAAAAAGTTTTCCCCTCTCCCCGGACCCCTCTCCCTTTTCAAAAAAAAGCAAAGTATTTTGTTGATGGGTGTGTTGAAGCGTTGTGCAGAGTATTTTGTTGATGGGTGTGTTGAGGCGTTGTGCAGAGTATTTTGTTGATTGATGTGTTGAGTTTCCGGATGTTATCCGGATTTTTATTTTACAGGAGTTGATGATGTTGAAAAAAAGTCTGTTTTCTGTTTTTTTCGGATTTCTGCTGCTCGTCGCCGGATGCAGGACAGAGTGTGTCAGGCAATCTGTTACACCGCCGTGTCTTAAAATGATGCTGCCCGAAGTCGTTTATGCTGCGCCCGGTATTGAAAGCAATATTTATTTTGATTATGTGATTGACTCCGCCACGCCGTGGGCGTATGCTTTTGAAGTCAAATGCAAGCGCGGAACGCACGGCAATAAACGCTGGTTCTGGACACCCGGTAAAGAGGATGCCGGCAAAAGTTTTGATCTGGAACTGCGCGTTTTCAACGATTACGGCAGAATTCTTACCGGCAAATGCAAAGTCGTTGTTGCAGGAGACCCTGCTGATTTTAACAAAAAAATCACCCTGGCTCTTCTTGCTGATTCCGGAACCAACTCCGATTATCCGCGTCATCTGATGAAAACGATGCGGCAGAACGGCTTTGTTAACTATACTCCCGTCGGCAAACACTCCGGCGGCGGACGTCCCGTTGTCCCCGGCGGTCTTGCCCATGACGGATACGGCGGATTTTCATGGAACTGTTTCCTCAACCGCTGGTACTATCTTGAATCCGATCTGCCCAAAACGCAGACGCAGGCCGAACGCGAACAGTTTGAAGCCGTCGGTATCAGAAGAAATGTCCGCCGCGGTTGGGAATACATGCTCCGCAGTCCGCTGATTAAAATTGTCAACGGCAAAAAAACTGTGGATATCCCCGGATGGTTCAAAGATGTCAATCAGGGTAAAGCGCCTGATTTTATCCTCATCCAGCTCGGCGGAAACGATATGTTCAGTGCCAAAGAGCATGATCTTGAACAACGGATTACAAAAATTATGGGCAATGCCCGCAAACTGATTACCGTTCTGCGTAAACATGCGCCCGATAGTGTGATCGGTATTACGTCATGTCCGCTCGGCTGCAGTCAGGATGGATTCGGTGCCAATTACAAGTGTTCTCAGTCCCATTACCAGTACAGCCGCAATATGCACCGTTACAACCGGGCGCTGGATCAGCTGATACGGGAATTCAAAGATGAAAAAATCAAACTTATTCCTCTGCACCATGTGCTTGACCCGCAGGGAAGTTTTTTGCAGAAAACTTATCCCGTGTTTGCCCGCAGTTCCAAGAAAATCGTGCGTGACTCCAATGCACTTCACTTTTCAAAAGAGGGCGGTTATCAGGTCGGTGACGCAATTTATTGCTGGCTGAGAAAACAGCTTGAAAAATAATTTTCTGCAGCAGAACTTGTGCTTTTGAAATAAATCCCCCGTCTTTCGGTATGAAACGGGGGATTTTGCTGTAAAAATCAGAACTCAAATGACATATTTTTTGATATTTGTACAGCATTTATGAGGGGGAGACTTGACATTTTCGGAATGTGATTGTATCTTACATATATGTATAGTTGTATCAATAAGAAAGCCGGATAGATTTTCATGGAACGAAAAACATTCAGTCAGGTGCCGATTTACGTCAAAGAGGCTTACACTCGCGCCGCCAAACTTGCTTCGGGAGGGAACTACGATGAGGCGATACGGATACTGATTCCTGTTGTCAAATCCTGTCCTTCTGTTCCGATTGTTTTTGAAAAATTACGGGAGTATGAGATTCACAAGGGAAGAACCTGCAATCCGCTGGTCAAACTTTTCTGGAATATGATTTCTCCCATCACATTCATCGTTATTAAGATTGTCGGAGTGATCGACTCTCAGGCGGCGATGAGAATGTGTGAGGGTCCCCTGTCAATGTGTGTGGATCAGCCGCTTGTGTTGACGGCAATGGCCGACGTTTCTGAAAACAGTGCCGCGCCGTGGGGGGCTGCGACTGCATTGAATGTAATCCGTGTGTTCCACCCCAATAATGAAGGCAATTTGCGCCGTCTTGCCGTGGCTCTGCAGAATAACAAGCAGGCTGAAGAGGGTTTGAAAATTTTCCGTACTTTGGCAAAAAAATATCCCAACAATCTTGCCATGCAGAACGAACTGCGTGCCGCTATGGCTCTTTCAAGTATTGAGGCGGGCAAGTGGGAAGATAAGGGTTCCACGCAGGATAAAACCGACCTTAAAGATGCTTTGGTCAATCAGCTGCTTCAGGGAACAATTCACGATGCTGAACAGGCTCAGGTTTTGATCGACAAGTTTGAAAGTGAACTGGCAACAACCGACTCTGTTGATATGCGGCGCAAACTTGCCGATGCCTACATGGTCAAAGAGGATTTTGAAGCGGCTTACCGTGAATATTCTCTTGTGGCTCAGAAACTCGGCGTTTCCGATCCTGTGCTTGACAAGCAGATTGAACGTGCCGGTCTTGCCCGTTTTGACCGCGATATCGCCGCCATGAGGGCTCAGGGCAGTCCTGAAGAGGAAATTTCTGCTGTTATTGAACAGCGCAATGCCTATCATGAAGAACGTGTTATCGGGCGTGCCAATGAGTTTCCCAACGACATTCAGCTGCAGTTTGATTTGGCGGAACTGCGTTTTGAACAGAATCGTTTTGAAGAGGCGAAGGCTATCTTTGAAAGTGTTTGCGAAAACCCGCAGAAACGCCGTGCAAGTCTGGTTTATCTGGGCAGATGTGCGCTGCAGCTGGGCAACAGTGCTGAGGCCGAACCGTTGTTGGAAACGGCTGTTAAAGATATGTATCGTATGGATAAATACCGCCGTGAAGCACTTTACTATCTTGCAATCGCCTATGAAGGCAACGGCAAGACTGCGGAAGCTCTGGATTGCTACAAAACAATCCGTGCGAATATGGAAAATTACCGCGATATTCAAGAACGTATGGCAGCTCTCTCCGGAGAATCTGCTGTGCAGGCGTAAAAAGTTATTCCCAAGTTTGGAAAGGATATATGGCAAATGGCTGAGAACGAGAGCAATGTGCAGAACGGAGTCAGTTCCGCAGATGACACTAAGACCAGAAAAACAGTAAGACTTCGTCCCTCCGGCACTCCGTTGCCGAAGGTTCCGGCAGAAGGCATCAGCGATCCTCTGAGTGCCAGAGATACGGATACCAGTAATTTGGAAATTCTTGATGATACCCAGACACGGCGTACCGTTAAAATCAAACCGTTGGCACCGCCGACTCCCGGTTCTGTCAAATTGCCGCTGGATTCAGAAAATACCAATACCCGCAAAACTGTGGTTCTCCGTCCTCAGACAACGGGAACTGACGGAGAAAATACCAATACCCGCAGAACTGTGGTCCTTCGTCCTGTCAGTGCGGCAGCTCCGACAGCCCCTGCTGCTCCTGCAGCTCCTGCAACTCCTGCAGTTGAAGTTTCTGATGAAACCGTTGCTGTAGCCAAACCCAAAGTTGAAGCCCCTGTTATTCCTGTTCCGATCAATCCTGCG
>JAZQYS010000716.1:0-4074 GCA_045633645.1 Victivallaceae bacterium
TGGTCATAGGAACGCCGGGAAAGGCGGCCTTGATCCGTTTCATTGCAGGACGGAACCCCTTGCTGATCCAGACGGAGGTATCATTGAGTGCATGTCCGTGCGTTTTGTCAAAACAGCCGATACCCTGTCCTGCGGTTACCTGATCCATATAGAACGCTGACGCAAAGGGCGCGATCTCTTTTGCCATATCAAAGAGTTTATCCTGCCAGCCTTTGGTCATCGGACACATCACAGCATACTGGACACCGTCGTAATCCTCCGTCGGGATACTGCCGTTTTCCAATTTGACCGCAAGCTTTTTGCCCCGGGCAAGATACTTTTGATTCCCCTTTGCTTTCAGGTGATCGACGGTACACCACAACCTGCCGTCGAGATAGGGTTCGGTGTAATTGCCCTTACGGATCATATCCTTGAAAATTTTGACAGTGTAGGGCCGCGCAGGATATTCCGGCCAGGAATAACTGTAGAGGAAGAACCAGTGCATCCAGGTGATGTACGCAGGCGTTTCAAGATATTCCCGCAGATACTTGAACCAGGCATAATTGGCATTGGCTGTCCGTTCGGAATAACCACGCATGGCAAAGACAAGAGGAACTTTTCTGAACCACTCCGGAGACTCTGTCCGCGGCAGGGGGACCCGCCAGTCCGCTTTGGCAAGGGCCCACTTTTTATGGATCATTGCCGCCTCAAACCAACTGCCTGAAAAGAGTTCATAACGGACAACTCCGGGACTGGCATAACTGTTACCGCCGCTGAGCCTGTCAAGAGGCAGAGCCACATCCTGTCCCCAGGAAAACTCCAGTTGTTTTCTTTTTGCCAGAGCCTGATAGGCTTTGACTGTTCCGGCAGTATCCTGCCAGCCGAGGAATACGCCGCGACCATCACCGTAATAAGCGGAATACTGCATTGAAAGAGATGCCGTCGGATAAATACCGCTCTGACCTCTGGCAAACACATTGACCAGAGGATTTTTGACCTCTGCGCCGCTCATGCAGGGATAAAACATCACATCATTCCTGCCGAATTGAGGCATCCTGACAATGGGGAAATTCACATATTGCAGAATGAAATTTCCCGTTTTATTGTTGATTTTAAGATCAGCCGAAATGCCGTTATGGTCTGTGCAGACTCTGGAAACGGCTGAAAGAGCCGCCGGCGCGGATGTGTTCCAAGTGACAGTAAAGCCTTTGGCACTTACATCCGTGACCCGGCAGGGCAGATTTTCAGATTGCAGAGTCACACGTTTTCCCGCAAGTTTTCCTGCGGCCTTCCAGGCGGGCAGATCATTGGCAAGAACAGAGCGTCCGGCAACACGGTCATACATGCCCAGCAGCGGATTTCCCCTGTCCGCACGGGTATCCAGCAGCAAATACATCTGTTTGCTGCAATAAAGTTTCAAACCGCTTATTTCCTGCCGGAAACAGGCGGCAAACTGCTGATCGTTTTCAGCCTGCCAGACGGAGGATAATTTTTTACAAACTCCGGTACTCCGTTTGAAATCGGACATGCTTTTCAGAGCCGACAACAGCCATTTTCCGGCAGAAGAACGGGGTTTTATTCCTGCCAGCGCGGGATTCTCCCGTTTGCGGACAGCGGTCAGCGCCCGGCTTTTGTCGGCAAGTTCAGCGACCTGAGCATCGGTCAGCGCTTTTTTTTCAGCAAAAATATCTGCCATTGCGCCATTGAGCATCCAGACTGAACCCCAGCCTTTACCCACATCCAGCATGCTGTTGTTGGTCAGAGGAACAAGCCCCTTGTGTTTGACGTGAGCGATACGGTCCCCATTGAAATAAACTGTAACGAAATAACCGACATCACCCTGTTCGTGGTTATTGTAGGGACGGAAAACCGCCGCCACATGCCCCCACTCTCCCGCAGAAGGGATGGTATAACTTCTGGTGGCGCAGCCGAACCGGTTTTTATTGGCGGCATTTTTGATATTGGTGTAGATCCGGCTCAAATATCTGCCGAACACAAACGCAACATCCCCTTTTGAAAAGAACATGTCATACCCTGCCGGATCATTTTCTCCGGTACGGGTGGTATTGTCGTTGAGTTTGACACTGCAGGCAAGGGTCAAACCTGCCGGACCGATATTGTAATCCTCTGTCCCCGGCAAATAGGCAAAGGAATTTTTGCCATCAAGATAAAGCACATCGCCTTCGACCCTGGCGCGCCCTTTCAAAATCAGCTTTCCGGGGGAAAACATGCCGCCTTCAAGAACGGTTGAAATGATTCCGGTCAGCAACAGAAACAAAACTTTTTTCATATATGCTCCTTACCTGAGTTTGATGACAGCGGCATCCAGCGGAGCGAGGGTGATCTCTTTTCCGTCCAGGCGGCAGCTGACAGTTTTTCCGTGATAGTTTGTCAGCACCACAGCACGGCTGCCGTCGGGCGAACACCATTGAACAGCGATGACTTCCGGAACGGAGATCTTTTCACCGTTCTTTCTGGCGATGACATCTTTTCCGCAGGAAAATTCCACTGAAAGTTTTTCCATTCTGCCGTAGAGCAGATACTCCGGATACTGTTTCCGGACTTTATTGAGATTGGCAGTCAAAGTCAGGACGCTCTCCTGTTCCGGTTCAGAATGGTCCCAGGGAATGCTCCAGCCCCAGTGGATCTTTCCCTGTTCCTTCAAAACCAGAGAGAGCAGATTGCCCGCAGAAAATCCGTAGGCGATGCGGTAAAGCATGTTGACCGGGGTCCCGTCAAGATCCAGATGGTAACTCAAACCGCACTGGTTACCCGAAAAATTCACCAGATATTCATGGAACACAAATTCATACGCAGGGACCGGTTCGCCGTAGGGCCAGTTGAAGTTGTCCCGCAAAACGCTGAACTGCAGTTCTTTAATGTAGGGCAGCGCACCCGCCGCCTCAGCACCGAGAAGCGCGCCTGTTTCAGCAACACTTTCAACGTAAAGCTGTTTCATCGCCTCCGTCTGCCAGACGCCGGGATGTTCAGGGTGTCCGTGTTCGCGGGAGTAACAGGGCAGAAAACGTCCGCCGATATTCTGATCGAAGAACTGAATGTAATCCACATTTATGCTCTGTATCTTAGCAATCTCATCCTTGATCGTCTTGCGGCACCAGGGACGCGCCATACACATATCGTACCCGTAACGCTGACTGCCGGGAGAGGTACAGGAGACCGCCTTGATCTCGCCGTGCGGTCCGCGAATCATCTCATGAACAAGTCCCTCATCTTCAAACTTTTTCTCGCAGGAGTAACTGTTGATCTGACTCTGCTGTGTCCAGGCTGTTCCCGAACAGTACAAGCCGAGATAATTGCCTTTTTCATGCAGTTTATCACAGAATTCCGAAAGCATATCCTCTCCGCCCAGCGGAGGCCAGACGTAGGGCGGCGCCCAGGGCGCAGTCCCCTCCCAGTGCATCAAAAGACTCATGATCCTGCTGTCAAGACGCTCCGAAAGTTTATCCACCACCGGCAGAGCGTTGCAGTAAGGAAAATATTCATTCGTCGTCATTTCCCCACAGTCCTTCCCCTCACCCTGCACCGGATAGATTACGACCACCGGACTGTTTTTCACAACGGAGGGATATTGAAATTTCTGCGGAAGCACCGGATCATCGGCAATTCTTTCCCTGTAAATGGCACATGCATCCTGCCAGTTGCCCGAAAATCCGCGGACAATACAGGCAAAAGGACTGCGGTATGTGCCGTTGACAACTCTGCCGCCGCAGAAAGTCTGCAAAGAAAAACGCCTTTTATCCTCTCCCGCCGGAGCAAAGTCCACATTTTTCAAAGTGTGAGTTCTGTCATCCGCCTCAAAATAAAGTCCTTCGCCGCTTTCGTCATAGTGGCAGAGAAACTGCATCTGACAGTGTCCGGGATAGAATCCTCCGGGGTAAGTATCCACAAAACCCGCCACATGCCAGGCTCCGTAATTTTCGCGCCGGTCTGAAGAATCAACCAAAACACCCTCGCAGCGGGGCCACAGAATGAAACCGTTTTTCTTCACGCAGACAGCCGGAGCATCCACCCATTCCAGCGGCAGATTTTCAGGGATATTCCGCACTTCAGGCGTGAAGGCAAATCCCCCGTCTG
>JAZQYS010000717.1:0-9998 GCA_045633645.1 Victivallaceae bacterium
TTTCGGCGTGTTCTTTGGCGATTTCAGCAGTGATTTTACCGGCATCTTTCAGGATTTCCATATCATCGGCGATCAGGATACGGTCAAGGTGTTTTGCCCAGTCTGCCATGGTCATAGGGATTTGCCGTTTTGCCCGGCGTTCTGCCAAGTCCAGATAGGCGTTGACGATCCGCCCCAGATCTTCCAGTTCGCTTGCGTTAAGGTAATTTTTTGCAATGGAAACATCGGTTTTGACGATCTTGCCATCAGGGGCATTCTCCCATGTGGTCAATCCCATGTGTTCTTTTTGGGCATCGGCACGTTCATAGATCAGTTCGGCGGCAGTATGTCCGTGAACCGCATAATGGAGCTTATTCTGCACTTTGGCAAAGAATTCAATGGTCGTCGGAGCATTGGGGTTGTAGTCCATACTGGTGGCGTAAATATCTGTGATCTTCTGATAGAAGCGGCGTTCACTCAAGCGTATCTCTCGAATCTCAGCCAGCAGATGTTCAAAGTAGTCCTCATTGAGAAATGTTCCGTTTTCCATTCGCTTACGGTCAATCACATAGCCACGAATGGCATAATTCCGCAGAACCGCAGTTGACCATTGACGGAACTCAGTAGCACGCTTGCTGTTGACACGGTAACCGACAGCGATGATCATATCCAGATTGTAGTATTCAAGATTACGGTTTACCTGACGGTTGCCCTCTTGGCGAACTGTTAAGAAATTCTTAAGAGTTGCCACGGCTTCAAGTTCCTTGTCCTCGTAAATACTTTTTGATATGCATACTTATATTGGGGACGGAAGTTTGGAAAAGCTCAGCAATAAGCTGCTGAGTCAGCCATAAAGTATTGTCCTCAAAACGGACTTCAATGGAATTCCCTTCATTTTGAGAAGCAAAGGTCAAAAATTCAGCCGTACTATTACGAATTTGCAGTTTTTTAGTCATTCCCAATACCTTTTTTCATACAACCCGCTCTTGGCAAATAATTAAAAAGGTGCCGTTCTAAAATTGTGCCATTCTATGGAACAATATATAAATTAAGGCTTTATGATTTAATTATTCCTTTGTCCTGCCTGTGGGTTGGGGCGGAACGGGATAAAAAAAGACGTGCGGTTGATCCGCACGTCGGTTGTCAAGATGATTGGTGTCAGTTTTTTTCTCGCAGGCGGTAATAGTGACTGACGAGCATGTCTTCGGGGATGTCGAAGCCGTGGGCACCGTGGGTTTCGTCAATTAAGTGTCCGCCGTGGTCGGGAACAAAGACCAGAGCGCGGTTTTTGTCCGGATAAAGTTCATCCATAAGTGCTGCAAGTTTTTCAAAACGGTCTGCCGCAAAGAGGGTTTGTTCAGTACACTCTTTTGAGAAACATCCGGTCTTGTGCTGCATGGCATCGTAGCCGGTCATGTAACTGATGATAAGATCATAACTGTCTTTTTTCATCAGTTCAAGAGTACACTCAAAACTCTGTGCATCGGTGCGGAAAGAGTAATAATCCACGGCGCGTTTGCGGAAGATGGTGTCAATACTGCAATTATTGTCAGAAATAATGGCAACGTTTTTTCCGGCTCTTGCCATGGCATCAAAGAGGGTGTCCACGGTGAGAACGGGCTTTTCATACTTCTGAATACCGTGAACGCAGGGGGCGGCTCCGGTGAAGATGGTTCCGTAGCAGACAGGAGTCACGCTGGGCATAACTGAAACTGAGGGAATACGGAACGGCGCAACTTTTTCGATGCGCTGAAAAACTTCAGGGAAGTGGTCTCTCTGGTGTTCGCCCATGGCGTCGCAGCAGAAAAGAACCATGCGTTCAACTTTTCCCGTCATGGTACGGACGGCCTGATCCACAATCGGCGCCACGGCAGAGGCGGCGCAATCGGCCGGTTCGGGAACTCCGAAAAGTTCGCAGACAGTCGGCGTCAATGCGCCGATGGAGTAATCACGTTTGTATTTTGTACAGAATTCCTGAAAAACGGCAGCGGATTGTTCTTTCATTATAATAGATCCTTTGTTTATACGTTGGTAAATACTGCAGAATAATATAGGACTGATTTAAAAAAATGCAACCTCTTTTATTTGCGGTGTCAGAGATTTTCTGCTTTGAGGCGTTGTTCAAGTGCCTCCGCCCAGATACGGTATCCGTCTTTATTCGGATGACAGCAGCGGTCTTCAAAAAGTTCTGCATTAAAAGAACCGTCGGACAGAAGAAATTTTGAATTGATGTCCAGAAATTCGATACGCGCGTTTTTTTTATCAAAATGCTCCTTGAGCAAAGCATTGAGAGCGTTGATTTTCTGATTGATTTCTTCAGGCATACGCGGAAATACTGCCATGACGATAATTTTGCTTTCCGGGAGCATTTGCAGTAATGTTTCAATCAGAAGTTTTACGCCTGCAAAAGCAACTTCGGGGGAATCACCGTCGTAATTTTGTGTTATTGAAAACTGATTGGTTCCGGCATTGACGATGACAAGTTTGGGATTTTGTCCCTCAAGTTCACCGTGCTGAATCCGCCACAGCATATTCTGAGTGCGGTCAAAGCCGTATCCCAGATTGAGGGTGCTGCGGTGCGCGTAATACGCCTGCCAGATCTCTTCACCGTATCCGTTGCAGTCCTCTTTGTGCCAGAAGTGCGTGATGGAGTCTCCGATAAATATGATGTCAGCTTTTTTGCTTTGTACTTCAAGCAGCTTTGCCGCATGACGGGCGTACCAGTCATAGCTGTCGTTTTCAATTTTCTGACAGGGTGTGCAGGAACGTAACGTTTTCATAATGTATTTTTCGCATTCTTTCTGATGTGACAGGATTGTACCGTCTCAATGTACATCTTTTGACGGCAAAAAGCAAGCGGGCTGTTTATTTTTTATGTTTCAACTTTGATAACTTGAAAAAATAACCGTTTTATGGTAAATTATAACGATTGTATTTCTTTTTACTGTAATCAGGGAGCTGAAATAATGAATAAAGACAAATTTTATATCACAACACCGATTTATTATGTCAATGACCGTCCGCATATCGGACACGCTTACACGACGATTCTGGCAGACGTTCTTGCCCGTTTCCACCGTTCTCTCGGAGACAACACATTTTTCCTGACGGGAACCGATGAACACGGTCAGAAAGTTGAAAAAGCCGCCGCCAAAAACAATATGGATCCGCTGGTCCATTGCGACGAAACTGTTGTCCGCTTTCAGGAACTCTGGAAGAAACTGGGTATCACCAATGATAAATTCATCCGTACCACTCAGGACTTTCACAAAAAGGTCGTTCAGACTGTTTTGCAGGACCTCTATGACCGCGGAGAAATCTACCGTGCGGAATATACCGGCTGGTACTGCGTCGGAGATGAACGCTTTTTCACCGAAAAAGATCTGGTTGACGGCAAATGTCCCGAATGCGGACGTGAAGTGACCGCCATTCAGGAGTCCAACTACTTCTTCAAGATGGGACAGTACCGCGACTGGCTGGTTGATTACATCAAAACACATCCGGACTTCATCCTGCCGGAGTTCCGCGCCAACGAAACGCTGGGATTCCTGCGTCAGGAACTGGGAGACCTCTGTATCAGCCGTCCGAAGTCCCGTCTTGCCTGGGGTATTGAACTGCCGTTTGACAAAGATTATGTCTGCTATGTCTGGTTTGATGCGCTGATCAACTATATTTCTGGTGTCGGCTATCTTCAGGATGAAGAAAAATTTGCCAAATGGTGGCCCGCCAGCTGTCAGTTGATCGGTAAAGATATTCTTACCACGCACTCCGTTTACTGGCCGACCATGCTCAAAGCAATGGGACTGCCCATGCCCAAAACCATCTTTGCCCACGGCTGGTGGCTGACAGGCAATACCAAGATGAGTAAATCTCTGGGCAACGTGGTTGATCCGATGGCGATGATTGAGCGTGCCGGAGTGGATGCCTTCCGTTATTTCCTGCTTTCAGAAATGACTCTGGGCAATGACGCCAACTTCAGCGAAGAAACCTTTATTTCACGTTACAACAGCGATCTTGCGAACGATCTGGGCAACTTTGTTTCCCGCGTGAACAAACTGGTTCTGCGTGCAACCAACGGACCGGTTCCCGCGCCCGGAAAACTTGAAGAGGCGGATACCGAACTGCTTGATACCGTCAAAGCCGCCGCAGAAAAGATGGCTGAAAGTCTCAAAAATATGAAACTTGACAGCGGTATCGCTTCCGTCCTCGGTGCGGTTCGCGCCGGCAACCGTTATATGGAAAAGTGCGCTCCCTGGGTTCTTGCCAAAGAAGGCAACACCGAAAGACTGCATACTGTGCTGTACTGCTCCGCTGAACTGCTCCGTCAGGTTGCAGTCCTGCTTGAGCCTGTCATGCCTGAAAAGATGGCTCAGCTGGGTAAGATCCTGGGTTATGCTCCCGGAGAACTCGGCGCGATTTCTGACCTTGCCGTCAAAGAAAGCGACCTTGCCGGCAGGATCATGACCGAAACCGAACCCCTGTTCCCCCGTATTCTCGTTGAGGATAAAGAGGAAGCCAAAGCCGCTCCTGCGAAAAAAGAAAAGCAGCCGAAAAAAGAGGAAAAGCCCGTTAATCTGATTTCTATTGACGATTTCTTCAAGGCTGAACTTAAAACGGCAAAGATCCTTGCTGCGGAAGCTGTTCCCGAAGCGGATAAACTTCTGAAACTTCAGATTGATGTGGGCGGCGTTCCCCGTCAGATTGTTGCGGGTATTGCCAAGAGTTATACGCCGGAGTCACTGATCGGCAAAACGATTGTGATTGTATCCAATCTTCAGCCTGCCAAGATCAGAGGTATTGAGTCCTGCGGTATGCTGCTTGCGGCAAAAGCCGGAAAAGAACTGAAACTTGTGACCGTTGACGGCGAAATCGCCTCCGGTGCCAGTGTCGGATAAAAACAGGAGAGTTTAATTATGTCAATCATTGGTGTAATTGTTTGTGTTTTTGCCTACTTTTTCGGAGCCATTCCCTTTGCGCTGATTATCGGCAAACTTCACGGTGTTGATATCCGCAAAGTAGGTTCGGGCAACGTGGGCGCAACCAATGTGACCCGTGCTGTCGGACCTGTTCAGGGAAAAATCTGCTTTGTCCTTGATTTGCTCAAAGGTGCGATTCCCGTACTTGCGGCGCAGCTTGTTCTGCCCGGATGTGCAGGCGTTGCCATTGCCGCCGGAGCCATTGCCATATTGGGACACATGTTCCCCGTGTATCTCAAATTCAAGGGCGGTAAAGGTGTCAGCACCGGAGCCGGTGTTGCGCTTGCTCTTGCACCGGTTCCGCTCTTGTGCGCTCTGGTTCTCTGGGTTGCGCTTTTTCTCGGAACCCGCTATGTTTCCGTCGCCAGCATCGCTGCCGCCGTTGCTCTGCCGGTCTTTGCGTATATTTTCCGTCTGGTCAATATCGGAAATACTGCGGCAAAAAGTGTGCCGGTATTGATTTTCTTCTGCGCGATTGCCGCTATTACGGTCTACCGTCACCGCAGCAATATCAAACGTCTGCTAGAAGGAACTGAAAACCGTTTTGAAAAAAAGCATTGAAAAACAGATATTTCGGGTATATATTATAATAACAAACATCTTATAACCCCTTTTCAGGAGAAAAGTGAAAATGAAGATTTACAATTTTGCAGCCGGTCCGGCTATGCTCCCGGCCGAAGTCATGAAGAAAGCCCAGGAAGAATTTTGCGCTTATCAGGATAGCGGCAGCGGTCTGATGGAGCTTTCTCACCGCGGCAAATATTTCCAGCCCGTCATTGATCGCGCTGAAGCCAATGTCCGTGAACTGCTCGGACTGACTGATGAATACAGCGTTCTGTTCATCCAGGGCGGTGCCAGCATGCAGTTTGCCATGATCCCGATGAACCTGCTCAACGGCGGAACCGCTGACGTGGTTGAAACCGGTGTCTGGAGCAAAAAGGCTGCCAAGGAAGCCAAGCTTTTCGGTACTGTCAATATCGCCGCCACCAGCGCTGAAACCAAATACGAACACATTCCCGCTGTCAGCGATTGGAAGTTGACTCCGGGTGCTGCTTATCTGCACATCACCAGCAACAACACCATCGCCGGAACCCAGTATCAAACTCTTCCGACTGCTCCTGCCGGAGTTCCCCTGATCGCTGATATGTCCAGCGATATCATGTCAAGAGTCTTTGACGCCACCAAGTTCGATATGATCTATGCCGGCGCCCAGAAGAACCTCGGACCCAGCGGTGTTACCCTGGTTGTCATGAAGAAAGCTCTTGCCGAAAGAACCCCTGCCAATGTTCCCACCATGCTGCGTTACAGCACCTACATTGAAGATGGTTCCATGTTCAATACCCCCCCGACCTACTCCATCTATATGCTGGCCCTCGTGACCGACTGGATCAAGGCTCAGGGCGGTATCGCCGGTGTCGAAGAAGTCAACAATGCCAAGGCTGCCAAACTCTACGGCTTCCTGGATGACAGCAGCTTCTTCAAGAGCACCGTCGCTGTTGCCGACCGTTCCAGAATGAACGTCGTCTTCCGCACTCCCAGCGAAGAACTTGATGCCAAGTTCATCGCCGAAGCCAAAGCCAACGGCTTGACCGAACTCAAAGGTCACCGTCTGGTCGGCGGATGCCGCGCCAGCATCTACAACGCCATGCCCATGGAAGGCGTTGAAGCTCTGATCAAATTCATGAAAGAATTTGAAGTCGCCAACCGCTAAGCAATTATTGCAAATTCAGCCCGGAGCAGTTTATGCCGCTTCGGGCTTTTTTCTTGAAAAAGGGGGGAATATGGCAGATAAAGCCGGTGTTTACGGAGCAGAAACGATTGCTTCAGGAAAGTATCTTGTTCTTCAAAAAGTAAAGTTTTCCAACGGACGGAAACTTGAGGGTGTTTGGGAGTGTGTCAACCGTACCAATGCCACGGGTGCCGCCGTTATCATCCCCCGTCTGATGCCGGGCGGAGATTTTATTCTGATACGTCAATTCCGTCCGCCCGCCGGAAGATACGTCATAGAGTTTCCCGCAGGTTTGATCGAACCGGGCGAAACGCCTGAAAGTACCGCTATCCGCGAACTTTATGAGGAAACCGGTTATCAGGGAACGATTGATAAAGTCATTCCTCCCTCTTACAATTCTCCCGGCATGTCCGGCGAAACTGTTTCCATGGTGTTGATGACAGTGGATAAAAACGCTTATCCTGAAATTCCTGAAAATCATCAGGAGGATTCTGAAGATATTGAAACCATTGTCGTCAGCCGTGCCGATCTGCCCGCTTTTGTGGAGCAATCCATCGCCCGCGGAGATGGTATTGATGCCCGTATTGCCGTATTTGCAGCCATGTCATGAACGAAGAAAATCCGTTGAATAACTGTATAGATCTGCACACGCACAGCACTGCCTCTGACGGAAGCTATGCGCCGGGAGATATTCCGCGTATTGCTTCTGAACAGGGCTTGGCGGCTGTTGCCTTGACCGATCATGACACCGTTGCCGGAGTTCCTGAGTTTCTGGCGGCGGGTGAAAAGTATCCGCTTGTGGAATTGATTCCCGGTGTGGAACTTGCCGCCTTGTACGGCAGCCGGGAACTGCATATTGTGGGACTTTTCATCGATCACGCTTCAGCGGCTCTTGCTGATTATCTTTGCCGTCAGCGTGAAATGCGCCGCCGCCGCAACGAAGAAATCAGGGCAAGATTGAATATATTGGGGTATCCGACCAACTGGGGAGATGAGGCCTTTGCGGATAGAGACCCTTCCACGGTGGGACGTCCGCACTTTGCAAAACACCTTTTGAAATTCGGATTTACGGATACGCGTCAGGTTTTTGACCGTCTTCTGGGACACAGCCGTCCGGCATACGTCGCCCGTAAACTGCCTGTCGCAAAAGAGGCGATAGATGCGATTCATGCTTCCGGCGGCGTTGCTGTCTGGGCGCATCCGGTGTACCGTGAACGCAACGAAGCCGCCTGGCTCCGCCGTGTGGCAAAACATCTGGCTCATGCCGGACTTGACGGCATTGAGGGCTATTACAGTATGTTCAGTCCGGTGGAAACGGCCCTGGTGACTGAGATTGCCGGAATCAATAATCTTGCTCTTTCAGGCGGCAGCGATTATCACGGAGAGAACTCTCCTGATATATCCATGGGTTCCGGCATGGGCGGTTTGAGAGTCCCGGCTGAATTGTTGTCAGGATTGAAGGCAAAAAAAATCCGGTGAACAAAATGGCACGCAAGAATGTATCCAATGCAACTTTGCGCAACTGGCAGCGTTTGAACAGTGATGTTGAAAACAAATTGCAGCACCGTGCCAATAAATCATGTTCCGGCAAAAGAATTTTCCCGCTGGAGTACATTCAAAATAAAGACACCCTCATTTTCATAGAGCAAGTCCTGCTGCTTGCCCAGACAAAAGGTGTTTCCAGATATGATATCATTTATTCTCTTGCTGTGAAACTGCTGGAAAAGGCAGGAATAGCCGATACCCGCCGGGCAAGGTTGACTCTGTTGGAGTTTTCAGGAACGCTTCTTTCTGAATTTCCCGCCCTGCCTGCTGATGAAGCGGATATATTGGGACTGGTTTATCAGTGTCTTCTGCTTGAGGGGGAAAAGAATAAAAACGGTTCCTACTACACGCCGTCAGATGTTACAACTGAAATGCTTGCCGGTTTTGATTTTTCAGGTGGTAAGACATTCTTTGATCCCTGTTGCGGCAGCGGTGCATTTCTGCTGGCGGCAAAGGTTGAATCTCCTCTGCAGCTGTGGGGGTGTGATAAAGACCTTACGGCTGTTTTTATGGCAAAAGTCAATCTGCTCTGCCGTTATCCGGACTGTGATTTTTCTCCCCGCATTTTCTGTTATGATTATCTTAAAACAGAGGATACGCAGAAGTTTGATTTCATTGCGACCAATCCGCCATGGGGGGCTGAGAAAAGCCAACGGGCGGGAGAGCGTTTTTCCCGTTTTTTCTGCAAGGCGGCAGCTCAGCTTGAAGAGGGGGGAAAAATAAGTTTTCTGTTTCCTGACTCCGCTTTGCAGATAAAAACTCATGCCGATTTCAGGCGTTTTCTGTTGGAAAATACTTGTCTTGAAAAAGTCCGTCTTTATGACGGTGTGTTTTCTGGTGTTATGACAAAATATGTTTCAATCTGCGCAGTCAAGGCTCCGGCGAAAGCTTTCTTTCTGCTGTCTGACGGAAGCATGGAACGCCGGATTTCTGTTGCGGATATTCTGAAAGACCGGGATTGTACATTTTGTTTTGTGTCTGAAGAAAATCAGAAAATATTGGATTGGCTCAATTTACAGAAACACTTTTCTCTTTCAGAAAGCACTTTTGCCCTCGGTATTGTCACCGGGGACAACAAGAATAAACTTTTCAATACGCAGAAAACTGGAACGGAGCCTGTCATAACCGGCAAAGAGGTATGCCGTTATACTTTGTCCCCGGCTGTGAAGTTTCTGCATTATGACAAAAATACGCTTCAGCAGACTGCACCTGAAAAGTATTACCGTGCGCCTGAAAAACTGGTGTATAAATTTATTTCAAATCAGCTTGTCTTTGCATATGATGATACTGGCGTTCTGTGTCTTAACAGTGCGAATATTCTGATTCCTGATATTCCCGGCATGAGTATAAAAACGGTTCTTGCCTTTTTAAATTCCAATGTGCTGCGTTATTATTACCAGGCAAGATTCAAAGATTTGAAAATCCTCAAAAGCAACTTGATACAGCTGCCGTTTCCCGATGTTTCTCCTGAAAATGCAGTTGAAATTGACCGTTTGACGGACTATATTTTGAAAGGGTGCGATGCTTTTGAAAAAGAATTGCAGGCAGTGATTTACCGTTGTTACAAGTTGTCACCTGAACAAGTTCAACTTATTGAAAAAACACTTTATCCGGAGGGAGAAAGATGAAAAAATTTATTTTGCTGTTGTGTTTATGCGCCTTTGCCGTTTGTCTTTGCGGTTGTGCCGGAATGCCCTGTCAAAAGGCTCCTGCTGCGGAATTCAAAGGTAAGAAAATCAAGACCGCTTTTTATGTGGATAGAGGCAGCA
>JAZQYS010000718.1:0-5787 GCA_045633645.1 Victivallaceae bacterium
GACCGCTTGGCCTCCGACTTAGACAGTGTCCATACCATGACTGCCGGTGCTTTGACCAAATTCGGTATTCTTCTGGACGATCTTGAAGAAGTCAAAGCCCTTGTCAAAGAAGGAAATCTGCACGTTGTCGGACTGCACGAACATACCGGCAGCGGTTTGCAGCATGCGGAATCCGTCTACACGGCGATGGGCAAACTGATGGAAATTGCCACGCCCGAAAACTTCCCTGAACTGGAATTTCTGGATTTCGGCGGCGGCTTCAAAGTTCCGTACAAACCCGGCGAGCCGCGTATTGACTATGTTGAAATGGGCGCAAAAATTGCAGAACTCTTTAAAGACTTCTGCAAAAAATACGGCAAAGAGCTTATCATGCGTTTTGAGCCGGGCAAATATCTTGTCGCGGAATCCGGTGTGCTTCTTACTGAAGTCAATACCCTCAAACGCAACCGCGAACGCCTGATTGCCGGCTGCAACTCAGGATTTCCGCAGTTAATCCGTCCGATGCTTTACGGTGCGTATCATATTATTGACAACCTGAGCAATCCTGACGGAGCCATGCAGCTGTATGACGTCTGCGGCAACATCTGCGAAACCGGTGACCGCTTCGCCGAACAGCGTGAACTGCCCGAAATCAGGGAATACGATATTCTTGCCATCCGCAATGCCGGAGCGTACTGCTACTCAATGGGCGGCATTTACAATCTCCGCAGTATGCCCGGAGAAGTTGTGCTGTCAAACGATAAAGTCGTTTACCGCCGCAAGCGTCTTTCTGACGAAGAAATGCTTGATCATATATTCAAGGAAGAAGTCGAGGTCTGAAAAATGTACAGTGCAGTCATAGATCCTGCGCCCGATCACGCGGCTTTTGCTCTGCTGGAAGACGCTCGTGTCATCGCAATTGAACGCCGTCCCATGCGCGGCAGAGATGCGGCGGCACTGCCGGTTTTTATTCTTGAAACCCTCAAAAATCACAACGTTGATTTCAGTGCCGTTAAACGCTGGACCGTCGGTTCAGGTCCCGGCAGTTTCACCGGACTGCGCCTGGTTTCCGCATTGGTTTCCGCCTGGAGTCTGGGAAAAGAGGATGTCAAAACCCGCAATGTTCCCGGCGCCGTTGCCCTTGGAGCCATGTTGAAACTTGCTCCCGGCGAAAAAGCCGGAGTTCTTTACGACGGCCGCAACCGTGAAGTGCTTTACTTCGGAGTGGAGGGCTTGCCCGGAAATGATTTGAAACCGACGGGAGAAACCGCTGTTCTCAATGCGGAACAGGCGGCAGAATTCTTTTCTTCCCGCAAGGAGCGTCTGGCGATGTTTTCTTCAGAAAGCAAAGCGATTGAACTGATTCTTCCCCAAGACGTCAAAGCTGAAAGTTTTGAATACTCCGACACTGCCCGTCTGGCACTGACTGAAGTTCAGGATTTTGATAACGATTTAACCCGACTGGTCTACATCAGACCGGCAGTTTATACACAAAATTGAAAACACAAGAAAACAGCGAAATATCAGAAACAACGCAGCCAATGCCGAAAAAGCATAAGCTGCTTAAATTTTTGCTGTGTTTGAGTGTCCTTATTGTCCTTCTGCTTGCGGGAACTGTGTATTTTACGGCATCTGCGGTTTTTTCTCATCCCAAACAGCTGCCGACCCCGCAGCTGAAGATGCAGGATATAAGACTTCAGCAGAAACTTATGCAGCGTTTAGCCAAAGATGTTTTCCGCCGCCGCCCCCGTAAAACGGGACAGTTGACACTCAAGCCTGAGGAGCTGCAATCATTATTCCGTCTGGTTGATTTCGGTCTGACCATGGCGAAAATGGCGGGAAGATATGATGGTATGGATGTGCGGAATCTGGAACCGGAATTTTCAAAGGGACATATCAAAATGATCTATCCGATGGATACCGGTTGCAACTGGCTTTTCGGCGGCGTTCTGCGTTTCAGTTTTTCCGGAACGCCGGCTTTTACGGGAAAGGAAATAACGTTTACACTTCAAGAGTCCCGTATCGGCAAACTGCCGCTGCCTGAAAAATTTGCAAAAATCATTCTGCAGAATCTTCTGACAGAATTTTACGAAAGTAAGGCATTCAAAACGTTCTGTTCGCTGATCAAAGAAATAAAGATGAATTCGGACGGAACACTGGTTATCGTCTATTATCCGGCAAAGCTGGCGCCGGTACTGATGTATTGAAACAAAAAAACGGATGAGGGAAATTATGAGTGAAAAAACACGTCCCGGCTGGGACAAGTATTTTATGGATATCGCTCTGGTTGCCGCATCACGGAGCAACTGCTGCCGCAGACATGTGGCGGCGGTGCTGGTGCGTGACCGCCGGATTATTTCAACCGGATACAACGGAACCCCGCGCGGCGTCCGCAACTGTTCAGACGGCGGCTGTCCCCGCTGCAACTCAAGCACGCCCTCCGGACACGGACTGGGAGATTGTCTTTGCAGTCATGCTGAAGAAAACTCCATCGTTCAGGCGGCATATCACGGCATTTCCGTCAAAGGTTCAACGCTTTACACAACTTACAGTCCCTGTTTGAGCTGTGCAAAAATGATTATCAATGCCGGAATCGTAGAAGTGGTTTATCATCAGCGTTATTCCATTGATGATGTTTCAACGGCACTGCTCAAAGAAGCAGGTGTCATCGTCCGTCCGTTAAAGGAGGAAGAAGAATGATTTGTGATCCTGAAAAATCCGTTTTGACGCTTGAACAGGCAATTGCATGGCGCGAATCCCTGCGGCAAAGCGGCAAAAAACTTGCCGTCACCAACGGTTGTTTCGATTTGATGCACCGGGGACACGCCACCTATCTTGCCCAGGCAAGAAATTGTGCGGATGCTCTTCTGGTACTTATCAACTCTGATGAATCAGTCCGTTCACTGAAGGGACCGACCCGTCCTCTGGTCAGTGAAACAGACCGCGCTTATCTGCTGGCATCATTGCGGGCGGTGGATAGAGTTGTTATTTTCAACAGCAGCCGGTGCGACAAGGAACTGGCGGCACTGGTGCCGGACGTTTATATCAAAGCCGGAGACTACACGCTTGAAACCCTGGCAGCGGAAGAACGCGAGGTGTTGCTTGCTTCCGATACCGAAATCGTTTTTATGCCGTTTGTCCCCGGACTTTCTACGACCGGAATCGTGGAGAAGATTTTGCAGACACGTTGAAAAAATACTTTCAGACGTGTATATTTCAATAACGGGAAATCCCGGCAAAGAAAACAGACGAGGAACATTATTTTGGCAAAGACAAAACAAATCCGTTCAGCGAATTTCAAGCGGAATACGCTGACCGTTGCGGCAGTAATTCTCTTCGGACTGATCGTCCTTTCAGAAATTGCCCTGGCTATCAGTATTCCCTGGTATCTGACCGGAGAGAATGCCATGGCGCGCGAAGTCCTGCAAATCAATCTGCGCGATTCCTTTGACCGTTCGCGGCGGATTGCCAATGAATCCAAGATCAAAGATGAGATCAAGCAGACAGAAATGCGTCTGGTCCGTTGGTCCCTTGACAGCATGGCGGATTACCTCAGACAGCACACCGAAAATTTAAACACTGAAGAATTGAAGCATATTCAGGGCGTTGTTACCACACTGACTCAAATCGCAAACCGTATCCACAGCCGTCGTTCCTATTCAGAAGAACGGCGTCTGGATACCGGACTGTATGTCAATTCTCTGCTGAATAAGGAAAAAGCAAATGACAAAACAAAATGAATTGCACATACTTGAGAATTTCAACAAAGCACGGGTTGCCGTTCTCGGGGACATGATGCTTGATGTGTATATCTGGGGACAGGTCAACAGAATCTCCCCCGAAGCACCGGTTCCGGTGGTCAGTGTAAATAAGCGCACCTGTTGTCTGGGCGGTGCCGCCAACGTCATGCGGAATATCGCCACACTGGGCGCACACGCCGAAGGATTCGGTGTCATAGGCAGCGACGAAGCCGGTCAACAACTGTTCAAAGAACTTGAAAATGCGGGCATCCTGCCTGACGGCATTGTTGCCGTTCCGGACCGTCCGACGACAGAAAAACGCAGGATTATGGCATCCGGTCAACAGCTGTTGCGCATTGATGAAGAAAACATCTCCCCGGTTCCGGATGATATCCGCAGAAAACTGGTCAATAATATCATCAACAGAATCCGCAGCGGCAAGATTGATGCCGTCATTTTTGAGGATTACGCCAAGGGACTTCTCGCTTCTTGGATGCTCGAAGAAATCGTCCTTGAAGCAAAAAAATACAAAATTGCAACCGCCCTTGATCCCAAACCGGGCGGATTGGAGCCGGTCAAAGGATTGACTTTCATAAAGCCCAACCGTCTTGAAGCCTTTGCTATTGCAAAGATTCAGGATAAAAATCCGGGTGCTGATCCGGTCACGGATCCGGTTCTGCACAGCGTGGCATCCCGGCTGCTGGATATGTGGGAACCGGAACACCTGTTGATTTCTCTTGCCTCTCAGGGTATGGCACTTTTCAGCAGAAACAAAGCGACAGAAGTCATTCCCACCCGCGCCAGAGAAGTCTTTGATGTTTCCGGCGCAGGCGACACAGTCACCGCCTCTTACACACTTGCCCTCGCAAGCGGAGCTGATCCCGTGACTGCTGCGGAAATCGCCAACCGCGCCGCAAGTGTTGTTGTTGCCAAAGTCGGTACTGCGCCGATTTATTATAATGAATTGAAAAAGGTTTGTGAACAGGAGGATATCTGATGTCATCACAAGTTGCAGTTGTTATACCGGCGCGCTATGCCAGCAGCCGTTTTCCGGGAAAACCCCTGGCGATTCTTGCAGGGAAACCCATGATTTGCCATGTCTGCGAAAAAGCGGCAGCAAGTTCAGCGGATACAGTCATTGTCGCGACGGACGATCAGAGAATTTTTGATACCGTTGAAGCGGCTGGTTTCAAAGCGGCGATGACCCGCAGCGATCACCCATCGGGAACCGACCGTATTTATGAAGCGATTTCCTCAACGGATGCCCAAATCATCATCAACGTTCAGGGTGACGAACCGTTGATTCCCAGTTCCGTCATTAACGAACTGATTGAACTGATGAAAAAATATCCCGAACTGGATATGGCGACTGTTGCCGTTCCGGCAGTCCGCGAAAACATGACAGAAAACAACGTCAAAGTGGTTTTCGGCAATGATAACATGGCACTGTATTTCAGCCGCGCACCGATTCCGTTCCTGCGCTCGGGCGGTGTGGAAGCTCCCATGTGGCTGCACTGGGGCATTTACGCCTATCGCAGAGCGGCATTGGAAAAATTCGTTTCCCTGCCTCCCGGCAGTCTGGAAAACTGTGAAAAACTTGAACAGCTCCGGGCATTGGAAAACGGCATGAAAATCTATGTATTGACCTCAAATCTTTCAAGTATCGGCGTGGATACCCCCGAAGACCTTGAAAAAGCTGAAGCAAAAATAAAGGAGAGTATGAAATGAACGCAGTCACAATTGCAAACAATATCGTTATCGGCAACGGCAAACTCGCATTGATCGGCGGTCCCTGCATGGCAGAGAGCCTTGAAGTCTGTATGGAAACCGCAGAATTTCTGACCGGACTCTGCAAGAAACTGGATATTCAGTATATTTTCAAAGCCTCTTACGACAAAGCGAACCGTTCCAGCGGCACTTCCCGCCGCGGACCCGGACGCGAAGCCGGTTTGCAATATCTTGCCGCCGTCAAAGAAAAGTTCAATGTCCCCGTGCTGACCGACGTGCATGAAAGTGCCGAAGTTCCTGAAGCGGCAGCAGTTGTGGACGTGCTTCAGATTCCGGCATT
>JAZQYS010000719.1:0-4589 GCA_045633645.1 Victivallaceae bacterium
GATTTCAGCGCGTTCAAAAGCTATACACCTGCCCTGCCCCGGAGCCAATTCAAGAGAATAACAACCGTTGGCGCAATGAAAATGCACCTCTTCATCTGACAGCAGATCAAAACCATCAGCGGGCGTATGAAAGTTTTTCCAGTACACAGATGAAGAAGAACGGCAGTCAAGATTGAGCAGAATCAGAAGCGTCTTTTCTCCCGATTTTCTGGTTGCGGCGATGACGTTGCCGCCGCCCTCCTGAATAAGAGTTGTTTGAGCCGAGGGGGCAAAACAATCGTGTTCAGCCAGCAGGTGATTGATTCTGCAAATTAAATCAACCAGATTGTCTTCAGCACCGAAATTAAGAGCGCCGCAGCCGTGGACGTCGATTTTTTCTGAAGCAAAAAACTCAGCACCGTTGGCAAATCCGAAAGAACTGCCGTTGCCCAGCAGAGAACACACAAGAAAACGCAGTTTGGCATACACCTTTCCATTGGATGCCAGACGCAAATTATCGTGGGTTTCGGCAAAACTTATGAGAGTACCGGAGTTGTGTGAAACCTTTTCCATAAAAGGCTGATACCGGACAATTTCATCGCGGGAGTAATTCTGGAACAATTCAGAGTATCCCCAGTTCAACCCCGCTTTTTCAAGCAGGAGAGTCTGTTTATCAACCGGTCCGCCCAGTCCTTCAAGCAGAAATACGGTATCGGGATATTCTGAACGCACTTTGGCAGTAATATATTCCCACGCCTCAAAGGGCAGCATGTAACCGGCGTCACAGCGGAAACCGTCAACGCCGCGTCTGCACCAGAAGAGAAACACTTGAGCCATCAACTTGTGAACACCCGGTTCATCATAATTGAGTTTGCACAAATCTGCCCAGACAACGCCCCAGGCTCCGGGACTGGTAAATGTGCCGTCCTCTTTGCGGACAAAATATTCAGGGTGTTCGCTCTGAAGTTTGGACGCCCATCCGGTGTGATTGACCGGAATATCCATAAAAATCAATCCGTTGCGGGCGTGAACGGCATCAATCAATTCGCCGAATTGCTCTATCGGGGTTGCTTTTTCATCAAATTCAGCAAGAGCCGGATCAACATCAAAGTAATCCAATGCTGCAAACGGACTGCCGTAACGTCCCATTCTGCCGTACTGAACGGGAACAGGATGAACCGGCAGAAGCTGAAGAATCCGGCAATTGAGTCTGTTGAATATGTGATCAAGTTCACCGATCAAATCCCGGAATGTTCCCGAGGGCGGAATAACGGTGTATCCGGCTTTATCAAGAAAAGCTGCCTGAGAGGAAAAAGCCTCTGAGTGTTCAAGAAAACGCCCTGCCCCGAACTGGCGGACAAATGCGGAATAAATACTGTTGGCGCAAACAGTTGCTGCCGGTTCCACCTTGAATACAAAATTGTCCCCGTCCGGCCACTTGATTTTGCCTCCGTCATCGGGAATAAAACAGCACTTTGCCTCAAATGTGCCGATTTCAGTCAATGGCAGAGTAAGACGCCAGGAGTCCGGAGAAGCCTTTTCCATGGGGATATCATGCCAATCCATGCCCGATACGGGGAGATTTTCTTCAGTGTGTGCAATGATTTCCCGCCTGAAAAGAGCAACTCTTCCGAGGTTTGTCCTGACAACGGCATACCCTGAAAGTGTTTGCGGACAATGTAATTCAAATGAAATATTTTCACCTGCAAAAAAGATTTTTCTTGCAGGTGAAAGTGTCTGGCGCAGCATATAAAAACTCTGTCAGGTTCTATTTTGCGGGAGTGTCAACTTCTTCAAAAGAAAGACCGTCAACCAGAAGTCTTGCATCTTTTCCGGGAACTCTGTTCCAGTTGCCGAACCAGACAAAGGGACGGACGTATTTTGTACCCTTCCAGAATTTTTCACGTCCGGTACCGGGCTTGTCGTTGATCCCCTGAAGTTTGACCGTAAAGTCTTTTCCGTTACCGGCGGGCATCCAGCCGGAAACAAGATAGTACATGCTCGGAGAAAACGGAGAATGCAAACGGAACGGCGTTCCCGCGGGATAACTCTTTTTAAGCGGCGCTCTGAATTCAACTCTCACATTGTCCTTTCCATCAGCTTTCATTGCGACAGTCTGCGGAGAAACATCAAAGTTGGGGATATCGCTGAAATCTTTTTTGGCATAGAACGCAACCGCAGATCTCTTGATTTTTTCAAAAGAGGGGAACTTTTTGACGATCATGAAACGATCGCCCTTTTTCGCAGAAACGACAGTACTTTCATACGGCATGACACTGACATTTCTGAACCCCATCAGACGGTTATCTTTATCGTAAAGCTCCAATCCGAGATAAGCACTTGCGGGATATTTTGCGTCAAGTGTTCTGAAAGACACTTTATAAATATAGGTTTTATCAGGGGAAACCGGCAGTTTTTTCTTATAAATCAAAGAGGTCGGGTAACGTCCGTAAAGCATGAAACAGGGCCCCTTTTTGCGGGCGTGTTCCGGAACAAACTTGACCATTTTTCCGGTCCAGGATTCCGGCTTTTCCTGATCGACCATCAACTGACGGGCTTCTGCTGAAAAGGCAAACACCGCAGCGGACAACATCAAAAACAATTTATTCATTTTCATTCTTTCCTTTTTTTAATTGGAATAAAAATACTCCATAGAGAGAAAATAGCATGTTTTGCCTGATTTTCAAGCATAATTACGGTATTAACTCAAAAAAACAGTGCGTAGTAAATACTCAAGTTCCTCCTCATGACCATTGTTTTTCCGGAAACAATGATCAGTCCATCGGGTCCACTTTGTCCATCCGGTCCATAAAATGCCGGTTTGTTTCAAATAATTTTGTAAAGAGACAACAAAACAGGGTGTCCGGAAAACTTTCCCGAACACCCCGTTGGTTTGTTTGTCAAACAGTTTTATTTATCCATAAAGTTTGAAATATCATCACAAGCCCATTCTGAACCCTCTTTGAAAGTTGCATCTTTAAGATCAGCACCACCTTTCAAATTGGTTCCGAAACTGCCATCTTCACCGGGGGCAATCAAATCAAATCCGGTTTTGTTGAATGTGCCGGGATACTTGTAATAAATTGCACCGCCCCAGCTGTCAACCAATTGATTATTTGCTATATTTTTTTTGAGTTTTTCCTGATCTAAAACTTTTATAAAGGTGTTCAATAAAGTCTTTGTCTTGGAATCACTTTTATCCCATACAACTTTATTATTATTATTATCATCCCCCCCCCAGGTGATACTCTCAATAAAGTCATTTGAAACAGAAATTTGTATTGGCTTATAAGATGCAGAATACGGATAATAACCGTTTTTGATCTTGAAGTTTTCCAATCCGGCGGAAATCTGCTGGATGAGGGATTCTGTGGCGGCACGTCTTGAAGCATTCATCGCATAACCGTAACCGGCAAAGCCGATGGCTGCCAAAAGAGAAACAAGAACGGTCACTGCCAGAATTTCAACAAGAGTGAAAGAAAAATAACGTTTCATGGTATTTGCTCCTTGATAAATGGTGTTTGAGGGAATATAATATGCCTTGGACAATAATTCAAGGGAAATATTATGCTTCTTGCAGAAAAAAACATACTTGTTACCGGAAGTGCCAAACGTATCGGCGCAGAAATCGTCCGTCAACTGGCGGAAAAAGGAAGTCACGTCATTATTCATTGCAACACGTCTCTGCCGCAGGCTGAAGAACTTCTTGCCTCTTTGCCGGGCGATGGACACAAAATCATTCAGGCGGATTTATCCATTCCGGGAGAAGCACAGAAACTTTTTGACAACGTCCCTGCCCTTGACTGTATCATCAACAACGCCTCTCTTTACCGCCATTGCGGTATCTATGATGAAAAAACGGCAAAGGAACTTTGGGAAATAAATTACCACAGTCCCCTGCTTCTCATGCAGAACTTTGTAAACTCCCCTCCGCGCGAGGGCGCAGTTATCAATATATTGGATCAGGAAATACTTTCCTCCCGTCCGCAAACAGGAGCCTATCTTGAAAGCCGTCTTGCACTGAAGCAGGCGACTTTGGAATTTGCCAAAGCATACGGAAAAAACAACTTGCGTTTCAATGCCGTCTGTCCCGGTCCCATGCTGCCGCCGGCGGAACTGCCGGAGTCAAAGATGGAAAAAACCATAGCGACACTCCCCCTGCTCCGCCGGGTTGAACCCGCCGATTTAGCGCGTGCCGTCATATTTTTGCTTGAATGCGACTCCATCACCGGAGCCGTACTCCCCGTAGACTGCGGTCAGCACCTTTAAGCTGAAAGCAAGTTTCCTTGATGCAAAAAGGCTGCTGCAAGCGTATTGCAACAGCCTTTTTTGAGTTAATAAAAGCGAAAAATTTACAGAGAATCGCGTCCAATCATCTTGAGAGGATTGGTAATGGTCATCTTGTCAATATCTTCTTCGCTGTATCCCATGGTTGCCAGGAATTCGGCGCACTGTCTGACACAGACAGAGGAACCGACAAGACAACCCTTTTCAGGATTATGGAAGCGTCCGCTGGGCTCAAGGATGGCATCATTGTTCCAGCAGGTGTAACGTCCCGGCGGGAATCCCGCGATGGGAGCGGCATCACTGGTCACGATCACTTTATCCAC
>JAZQYS010000720.1:0-3505 GCA_045633645.1 Victivallaceae bacterium
TTTTTTACCTTATCTCCTACTTCTACATTATATCCACTTAAGTGACCATAATATGTGCTCATATTATCTTCATGCTTAATTATAATCAAATTTCCATATCCACCATCATTATATTTAGCATAAACCACTTCACCATCCATTGATGCAAAGACACTATCCCCTATATCTCCAGCTATATCGATTCCCTTATGAAATGAATTCCATCTTTCTCCGTATCCTGATGTCATATATCCCCCTCTAGTAGGATGGCTTAAAAATGCAATACCGTACTCGTAAGGGTTTTTAGTTCCTCTATAAATTTTTTTACTAATTTGATCCTTAATTATATTTTCTTTTATCACTTTTGAGCTTACTACTTTACCTGATTTAACTATAACTTCTTTCGTATCATTTTTTATTCCATAAACAAATTTCTACTGGCGAAATAGGGTTCACTGGTCAAATTTATGCCCAGTCTTTTAAGTCCGACTTCATCTCCGCCGCTGGGCATATGACTGGTGTGCATCTCACATCCTGCAAGTTTTGCCAGCTGTTTCATGGCAAGACACGCTGCGGGATTTGAGGGAACACTCACGCTCAACGCTGTTAAAGTTTCACCCACAGCCAAACTCAACTGTTTATTTTTAAGGACATCACGTTTGAGTTTACCCAGAGAATCAATGATTTCAGGCGCAATCAAATGCAAATCATCGGGAAGTCCCGCCAGATGTTTGACGGCATTGAGAACACAGCTTGAAGCGGCATGCAGCAGGGGAGAATTTTTTCCTTTAATAATCGTTCCGTCGGCAAGCTGGATCGCTGCGCCGCAGAACACATTATCGCTGCCCTTACCGGGAATGGTCTCAGCCTCTTTTGCAGCATCACGCGCAGCGGCAACCACCGGACGGTCAAGTTCAGAAATATTGAGACTATCCATCAAAAGTTTCATCCGGTGAACGGACTCCTCAGAGCCGATTCCGGTCGCATAATCGCAATGCGTGCGGAAGTAACGGCGGATGATTTCCTGACGCGCGGCTTCACTTACCACAGCATCATCGGTAATGGCAAATCCGATACGGTTGACGCCCATTTCAGTGGGACTTGCATAAAGCTGATCCGGCGGCATAATTTTGGCACAAATGCGCTGAACCACGGGAAAAATTTCCACATCGCGGTTGTAGTTGGTCGCTGTCACCCCCCGGGCTTCAAGATGGAAGGGATCAACCATATTCACATCTCCGAGATCGGCGGTCGCCGCTTCGTAAGCCAAATTCACAGGATGTTTGGGCGGCAGATTCCAGACGGGGAATGTTTCAAACTTGGCATATCCGGCTTTAATACCGCGCCGGGACTCGTGATAAACCTGAGAAAGACACGTTGCCATTTTTCCGGAGTTGGGTCCGGGACCTGTCACAACAACGATGGGACGCTCTGTTTCAATATATTCATTGGCACCGTAACCGTGGTCGCTTGCAATGGTATCCACATCTGTCGGATATCCCTGAATGAAACGGTGGGTGTAAACCCGGATGCCGCGGCGTTCAAGACGGTTGATGAAAACCTTAACTGCCGGCTGATCGCTGTAACGGGTGATGACCACTGCACGGACATCCAGTCCCCAGTCGCGGAGATCGTCTATCGTGCGCATGGTATCAATGTCATAAGAAATACAAAAATCCGCACGGATTTTCTTTGCCTCAATGGCACCGGCGTGGATACAGATAACGATATCGACCTTATCTTTCAAACGCTGGAGCAGTTTTATTTTGGCGTCCGGATCAAATCCCGGCAACACACGGGCGGCGTGATAATCGCAGATGAGTTTACCGCCGAATTCAAGATAAAGTTTGTCTCCGAACTTGCCGGCCCGTTCAAGAATTGCTTCGGACTGCTCACGCAAGTACTTGTCACTGTCAAAACCGATTTTCATTTTTTTCCCAGATTTTATACCTTTTTTTCATATACTATCCGGGGAGATAATATAACATTCCTTGAAGATTAAAACAAGCCGTAAATGCAACATATTCCCGTTTTTTTTCCACAACAGAAAAAAACCTTCCCCAGTCATCCGGAGAAGGCATTGAAGTTATTTATCTTTATCGTGTCCGTAAAACAAAATATCGCTTGAACCGCAGCAGTCACGATAGGGACTTTTTTCATCGTATGCTGAGAAAAATCCCTGGAATATTCCCTCAGGCAGTTTGACCGACAGTTTGTTTCCGGTCCGCTTGGCGGGAATACTCTGCCATTTGCGGTAACGGAACTTAACATTCTCTTTATCCGTGGTGTAACAGAAAATCGTCTCTTTGATTCCCTTGCCTTCATTGAGGATATCCACAGAAGCAACACCATCCTTAACAGAGATTTTGCCGAGAACAGGCAGAGTGGGTTCCCCGAGAGCAAAGTGCTTCGCCATACGGAAACAGGAGGGGAATTTAAATCCGACATGACTGTGCGGCAGACGGATCACCAGTGATTTGGTCGCAAGTTTCGGACAGTCATTCAAAGACCGGGTCAGAGAGTCAAAAGTAATATTGGCATCGTTGGTGGAGCAGACCCAGTACATCGGAATTTTCGCGGCATGGACAAAATAGCCGTTGACCCAGAAACGGGCGTTTTTCAACTGCTGTCCTTTTTTATTGAGTTTCACATCTCCGCAATAAATCTCAACCGCCCCCTTGAAACGCGGATCAAGCGCCGCCACGGTTGCACCGTACCAGCTGCCCCAGGAAAGTCCCACAAAGACAGTCTTATCCTTGTTCACTTTGGGAAGACTCCGCAGCAGAGAATGCGCCAGAATCATATTGGCAACGTTTTCTTTGATATTATTACGGATTCCGCCCTCCAGCGGAATCTTGTTTTTGATCTTGCGTCCTTCGTAAGCATCTTTGACGGGACGGCTGTTGTACCAGTCAATCATCAGAACGGCAAAACCTTTTTTTGTCCAGAGTTTTGCATAGCCGGGGAAAGCCGTTCCGCCGCCGCCGTGAACCAGAAGAACCGCCGGATATCCGCCTGCGGGCATCGGGGTTTCAGGATAACCGATATAGGCAAAAACCGGTGCTTTTTTTCCTTTTACAGGAACGCCGTCAAAAAGAATATCCTGCAAACCATCGGCTTTGCTTTCTGCAAATCCGGCAGTCCGGTAGGCGGGAACCTTGGTCAACTGATTGAAATCCCAGTATTTTGCGGGATTTTCACGGTAACTTTTTTCCGGAGATGCACTCAATACCGCAGCACAACACAGAAGAAGAAAAAGATTTAAGAACTTGAACATAAAAAAAACTCCTTTTATTCCTTATAGGGTTAAGTATAATATACTCATAAAACTTTTATTGTCAAGTTTTCATCCGGGAACATATCCCTTCCCTGCTGCAAATCCGGCAAAAAGCGGCAAAAAAAATCCCGGTACAGAAAAACCGTACCGGGAGAAAAATCAGCAAAAAGATTATGCCAGCTCAGCGAGCAGAATCTTTTCAGCTTCAGCGTTCCAGAGACCGTTATTGGCCTTGACGCAGGCATCCAG
>JAZQYS010000721.1:0-2439 GCA_045633645.1 Victivallaceae bacterium
GAGCAGAGACAACAGAATGCGTCATAAAACATGACTTGAATAATTCTGGAAATTGATTATATTATATTAGGAATAATTCAGGAGTACAAAACGATGCCAGCAGGAAGACCAAAAGAAGAGAATATTACCAGACGTCAGGCAGAAATTATGCAGGAAATAATCCGTTTTAACGGTATTTTCGGCACTCTTCCGACCATGCAGCAAATTGCTGACCGCTTCGGAATTGCCGCCCCTTCAGTTTACGATATTATACAGGCGTTGGTGGCGAAAGGTTATCTTGCCAGGGTGGAGAGTACTCCGAACCGTCCTTACATTATATTAAGAGATGTGGAACCAGATTCACGTGTAAAGGCAGCCGTTCCGTTACTTGGAGCGATCCCATGCGGAGTTCCGACTGAACCAGTCACCGATTATGAGGGTGAAACTGTATTGGTTGATATTGCGCTCACCAAAGCCAGCAATGTTTTTGCGTTACGACTGGACGGAAACAGCATGAAGGATCTCGGCTACGAAACCAATGACATCGTTATCGTCAGATGCCAGCAGATGGCAGAAAACGGCGATATTGTAGCTGCGTTTGTCAATGGTGAATCAACGCTGAAACGACTGATTTATACACCGGATCGGATTGCCTTGAAAGCGGAAAATCCGGATTTTTCACCAATTGAAATAAAATGTGGGGACGAGTTCAGAATTGTTGGTAAAGTTATAAGACACATAAGCGAAAGAGATATTGAACATGGCAGGAAGTAATTTAAGAAAATTTACCAACCCCGGTTTCCTCCGCGCATTGGAATTCAGCAATCTTATTAAACTGCTGCGGAAGTTTGACGGGTATTTTAGCGGCGTTGTACATTTTGAATATGACGGTATTGAGCAGGAGAAGTTTAATTTTGACCGATTGGCGGCGATCCTTGTTGACCAGATGATGGTAGGAGAGTACGCCGAGCTGTTTGATGCATTTGCCCTTATCGGCGCAATGAGTTCTGACAGCCGGGAAGATATATTACGGGAGTTTATTGATGCCCAACCTTACAGCAATGAGGCTGGCGATGATATGACAGCTGCGGATTTGGCTGTATTGGTGTATCTTCACGATCCGGAAAAACTCAACGAAATCGATGTTGAGTTTACTGCAACAAAGAAAAAATCCTTTGCAATGCGGGCAACCCGACGTGATCTCTCAAGCCTTGAAATCACCAAGGAACAACTTACCGTGTTTGAGGAACAGCTGAACTCGGTATTTGTAAGCAAGCATCGGGGCAAAACAGCAAAGGTATATACCCCGTCCCGTGAAGGAGATGAATACTGGTTTATCATACGCCACGGAGATTCTTTCAAGCGGCAGGGTACTGTAGCAAAGGAAAAAGAGTCAAAAACGCTGGCATTTCAGCCGGAAAGTTTTGATTTGCTGGTGCTGAATATCTGTTCCGGTGAATTGCGAATCTGTGTTCCATCTGATCCTCAGTGGCTTGAAGAATGCTATGCCCAGACATTGGGTAAGGCGTTATTCAATGATTTCTCCGCTTTTGAAGATCGTCGCAACAATGAATTGGAGCGGCTTAAAGAGTTGGGCGAAAAGGCTCTGGTATATTCCGGAACAGCGGCAGTGAAACGTCTTGACCTTATCAGTCTGCGTTTTCTGCATTCCCCCGACTGTCCGATGATAGATCAGCTGACAACTTCTGCCGGGGATCTGTTCCGAGATATGAGATCGGTAAATTATAACATTGCCGGAGTCGGCACGATCCTTGAGGCGAAATTTGCGGTAAAAATCGGCAACAAGGAAAAGACCATCACCCTGAAAAACAATAACCGCTCCGGGTATGATTACGATGAATTCGGCGTTGTTGTGGATGAATGGTTGCGATCTGTAGGTATTCTTCCGTCATCAAAAGCCCTGGAGAAAGCGGCATGATCTGGAAGGACATTATGCTGACATCTTATGAACAGCCTCTCTTTAATTGGAAACAGACGCTGTCCGGTATAGATGTTGAAAAATTTAAAAGGCAGTATCTTGATCCGGCATCCGGTTATGTCGGTGTTGTACGTTGCCCGGATCGAGAGAAATGTTCTCCTCATGAATGTTGCGGTTTGAATATCCGTGATCTCTCTTCTGGAACTACGGCGTGTTGTTCACAACGCTTTTCAGGACCGAGAATTCCGGTTTCTCAAGAGGATGTGACACGCTATGGCTTATCTCATCCACGTTTCCATGCGGAACTGTGCCGTCAACTCGGATTGAAATTAAGCAGTACGGGGATGGGAGATTTTTTCTGGGAGCTGGGAACATACAAACGGGGAACTGGTCGTTTCCTGCCGGTATATATATCCTATTATATTACACAGGCACAGCTGACGGAGAAACTGAAAGATTTGCTGGTCGATCCGAAGGTTCAGTTTGCTCTTGTACTGTTTGACCACTCTATGATTTCCCGT
>JAZQYS010000722.1:0-1743 GCA_045633645.1 Victivallaceae bacterium
CCCTGCCTGAAATGCCCGACTTCAAACCCTCCGGCACCGGAGAGCCGCCGCTGTCAAAGGCAAAAGACTGGGTTGATTACACCGATCCTGTGACCGGACGTCACGGCAGACGTGAAACCAACACCATGCCTCAGTGGGCAGGTTCCTGCTGGTATTATCTGCGCTACATTGATCCGCACAATCAGGGCAAAGCCTGGGCTGAGGATCTGGAAAAATACTGGATGCCCGTTGACCTTTACGTCGGCGGTGCCGAACACGCTGTTCTGCACTTGCTCTACGCCCGTTTCTGGCACAAGGTGCTGTTTGATCTGGGATTTGTTTCCACTTCAGAACCCTTCATGAAGCTGGTCAATCAGGGTATGATTCTCGGTCTTTCTTACAAAGACAGCCGCGGTGTTCTGGTTCCGACCGATCAGGTTGAAATCACTGCCGACGGTCCCGTCCGCAAGAGCGACGGCGAAAAACTGGTTGAATTCCCCGCCAAGATGTCCAAGAGTCTGCGCAACGTCATCAACCCCGATGACGTGATTGCCGAATACGGTGCCGACTCCATGCGTATGTATGAAATGTTCATGGGACCGCTTGAAGCAACCAAGCCCTGGAACACCACCGGTGTTGAAGGCGTGTTCCGTTTCCTCAAACGCGCCTGGAGAACTTTTGATGAAGGTGCCGTTGTTGACGCTCCCATGAGCAAAGAACTTGCACGTCTTGTCCACGGAACAGTCAAAAAGGTGTCCGCTGATTTGGAAAGTTTCGGATTCAACACTGCTATCAGTGCTATGATGGTTCTGCTGAATGATCTTGCCAAAATGAAAGAGATTCCCCGGGAAGCAGCAGAAAAATTTGTTCTGCTTCTGGCTCCCTTTGCACCGCACCTTGCCGAAGAACTCTGGTCAAAGTTCGGACATGATAATACGCTTGCCTACGAAAAATGGCCGGAGTTTGATGAAGCTCTGCTCAAAGTTGACGAAGTCGAAATCCTCGTTCAGGTTCTCGGCAAACCCAAGGCCCGTCTGATGCTGCCCGTCGGCTGTGATGCTGCCACTGCAGAGAAAATCGCACTCGAAAATGCCGATGTTGCCGCTGCCCTGGCCGGAAAAACCGTTAAAAAGGTTATTTTTGTTCCCAACCGCCTCGTCAACATCGTCGCTCAATAAAACACGCTGTTCCTGATAAGGGCAGATGGGTGCCGGGGGAAGGAGAAAAACTTTTTTTCACGAGAAAAAGCCGAAACGTCGGCTCCGGTATATTTAGTTTCCCCCTTGTCCGCCGCAGCCTTGTGCGAAGGCGGATCCTCTTTTCAAAAAAAGCGGGGTATTTATGAGAGGGAATCTGGCTTTACCGGTTGGATGGTCAGAGAATAGAGTTGTTTTAAATTGAGGATATGCAGGATGAAAATTTTGATATTTACCGTTTGTGCTTTTGCATGTGTTTTGTTGACAGGCTGCACTTCTCCGCAGCTGGATATCGGAGAATACCGCATTGCCGAAGGCGGCAGAGGAGATTTCATCTTTGCATATCAGGATTTGATTTTTTTGCAGATCAAGAGTCCTGAACACTCCATGGGGTCTCTTGAATACTGGAACTGGGCTGGCAAATACACCATTGACGAGGGCGGAGAAATCCTCTTTGATATGGATCGCGAAACGCGGAAACGCTGGCGGTTTTATTACGGTTTCCTGAAACGGAACAACGGAATTGTGGTCAATGATTACCGTGCCAACAAAGGATATTTTTTCCGTT
>JAZQYS010000723.1:0-10097 GCA_045633645.1 Victivallaceae bacterium
AAAAAATTTTTTTCAGCCTTGTTCCCGGCTTTTTCTGTAAAATATTTTTCAGAAATTGGTAAAACAGGCAAAAAAAAACAGTTTTCTCTTGAAAAAAAAGCATTTCTGGTGCATATTATATAGATTTTGTTTTATAGATTGAAATTTTTTCACCCGTGCAGCACCAAAACTGTTTGAAAGGAGGTAGCGGACATGGCCGTGGAACCCAAAGAGTTCTCAACTCTGAAATTTAATGACAAGGAGGTTGTTCTCCCTGTCGTCACCGGAACAGAAGGCGAAAAAGCAGTGGATATCACCGGACTCCGACGATCCACCGGATTGGTCGCGCTTGATCCCGGTTACGTCAATACCGCCTCCTGTTACAGTCAGATCACCTACATTGACGGTGAAAAAGGTATTTTGCGTTACCGTGGTATCCCCATTGAAGAATTGGTGCAGAAAGTTATGTTCATTGACGTAGCCTATCTGCTCGTCCATGGTGAACTGCCCGACGAAGAGACCCGCCGGGAGTTTTCAAGTCTGCTTAACATCAGTTCTCTCATGCACGAGGATATGCGCCACTTCTTTGATCACTTCCCCAAGGGCGCACACCCGATGCATATTCTGTCAACCATGATCAACGCTATGGCGGCGTTTTATCCCAACGTGGACTTGAAGTCCATGGCGGATAATATTGACCAGTCCTGTGCGCGTGTGATTTCCATCGTCCGCACGATGGCGGCGTTTGTGTACAAGAAATCCATCGGTGAACCGGTGGTTTATCCCCGCTATGACTTGTCTTACTGCGCGAACTTTCTCAATATGATGTTTGAATCTCCGGTAAAACCCTACCAGATCAGACCTGAGATCGTGCGTCTGCTCAATGTCTTGTTTATCATCCATGCGGATCACGAACAGAACTGCTCCACCTCCGCCGTCCGTACCATCGGCAGCGCGCAGGTGAACCTTTATGCGACGATTTCAGCCGGTATTTCCGCTCTGTCCGGACCGCTTCACGGCGGCGCCAATCAGGCGGTTATTGAAATGCTCCGCATGATTCAGGAAGACGGTGATATCGACAAATTTATCAAGATGGCAAAAGACAAAAACAGTCCGTTCCGCCTGATGGGCTTCGGACACCGTGTCTACAAGACTTATGATCCGCGTGCGGCAATCGTCCGCAACGAGTGCGAAAAGTTCTTCCGCCAGAATAAATATGTTGATCCCCTGCTGGATGTCGCCCGCAAGGTTGAGGAAATTGCGCTTACTGATCCCTATTTTGTGGAACGCAATCTTTATCCCAACGTGGACTTCTACACAGGAATCCTTTACCGTGCCATCGGTATTCCGGAAAACATGTTTACCGTGATGTTCGCTTTGGCCCGTCTGCCCGGATGGGTGGCGCACTGGCGCGAAATGATCGGTGATTCAACAAAGATTGTCCGTCCCCGTCAGATTTACAACGGACAGGGATTGCGCCATGTGCCGGACGACGACTTCAGAAGTTTCTGAGGATAAAATGGACGTTCTTTTCTCAGCAGAAGAAATCTCAGCCCGTGTCCGCGAGATGGGGGCTGAGATTACCCGTTTTTATAAGGATAAACCTCTGACGGTCATCGTCCTTGCTTCCGGCGGTATATTTTTCGGTGCGGATATCATGCGCGCCATTGACTTGCCGATGTGGGTGGATTGTCTGGGCGTTGCCAGTTACGTCAATGACAAAAGCAGCGGAAAAATCAAGTGCCGTTCATGCCTGAAACTTGATTGCAAAGACCGTCATGTGTTGATAGTTGATGAGGTCCTTGATACCGGGAAAACCCTGTTTGAAGTCAAAAAAATGCTGTTGGAGCAGGGGGCGTTGAGTGTAAAAAGTGCCGTGATCGTCACTAAACAGGTCGATCGCTCTGCGACCGTTGCCTCAGCGGACTGGTCGGGTTTTGATTGTCCTGACCGTTATCTTGTGGGATACGGACTTGACTCCAATGAAGAATACCGCAATCTGCCCTTTATCGGCGTTTTGAATTGAGGGGGGGCTTCAATGAAAAAGTATTGTTTTCTGATACTTTTTCTCTTTCTTTTTTTGCCGCTTGAAGGCAAAAGAATCGTCCTTTTTGAAAAGCCGGAACAGGGGGCAAGGTATCTTGTTATTGATTCCTCTCTCGTTTCTGACAGTTCCGGGCGTTTCCGGCAGATATTTACATTTCATCCGTTGTGCCGGATTTACCGTTTTGCAGAAAAGAAATTGCCGAATGGTGTTTCGGGGTATCAGCGGGCGGATATAATTGTTCGTGAAGACGGAAAGACTCCCGTCAGACACGTTGATCTTCCCATTGGACGTATTGCCACGGCGAGTTGCTGTATTTTACTGCTGCTGGTGATATTATTCCGGAATATTTACTGTTCCGCGGCTCAATGGAATTTGATTTTTATTCCGGTTCTGTTGCGGATGGCATTGGTGCTTTTTCATGTGGAATACGAGGTTTTTCCTGTTGCCACCGATGAGCCGGGATATTTCAAAACCATGTCGGATATGCTCAGCAATTCCTGGCAGGGACCGTGGTCCTTTACTGTCGGAACGGGATTCTTTTATCTGCCGTTTATTCTGCTTGCGGGGGCAAAGGAGTTTTATGACATTGTGCCTCATTTCAATTATTTTTCTGCGCTTGTTCTTGCGCCGGGAGTTCTTGCGTTGGGCTTTCTTATTCTGCGGAAATTCAACGTTTCCGCAAAAACGGCATGTGCTGCAATGCTGATGTGGAGCATTTATCCCTTTGTTTCCCTGCACCTTGAAGATTGGAATACTCTGAACTTTCAGCAGTTTTTTCATTATCCGCAGTGGTTCAGCAGATTTAACGGACACTTTTATTATTCATTTTGTATCAATTCAGGTTTCAACGCCATGAGCGACATACCGGGATTATTTCTGGTCATGGGGTGTCTTTATCTTGTTCTTGTTATGCCGTCAAAATATCGTTATGCGGCTTTGTTCGGTGCATTGTACGGCTTTGCCTGTCTGGTCAGGATCAATTATATTCTGCTTGCGCCTCTTTTTGCGTATGTGCTGTGGAAAAAATTTGAGTTCCGGCAGCTTTGTACTGCGGCGTTGAGCAGCGTCGGCGCGTTTCTTGCTGTGTTCGGGATACAACTTGTCTGTAATACCATTCAATTCGGTTCGCCGCTTACTTTCGGATACATTCTGCATTACACGCAGAATGCGGCACTTGACCGTCCGACGGCGGGATTCACCTGGCATACTTTTTCCCAATGGCGGAATCTGAATTATCTTTTCAAAGTGAATCTGCCGTTTTTTGCATTGGGAACAGCGGCATTGTGGATGATGCGTGACCGTTACAAGCAGACGGTACTGGTATTGTTGAGTGTTCCTGTTGTTCTGTTTTTCTGCGGATACAGTCACACATTCTGTGATGCAAGACGTTTTGTTTTTCCCGCCTTTGCCGGTTTGCTGATGGCTGTTGCCGCAGCGGATATGTGGAAAACGCTTTCCCGTAAAGATTCGCTTTCTGTTTTCTCAGCATTGTTTTTGATGCTGACTTTGACCGTTCCCGTTCAGGCGTACTGGCGTTGGTTGCCTTTTATGCTGGGGCAGGGCGTTTTTCTGCGCCTTGCGGGAATAATCGTTCCTCTGCTGCTCTTTGGTGTCATTTGGGGATTTATCCGCCGGAAACTTTATTTTGAAGCGGCATTTGTTTTTCTGTCGGCTCTTTTCTTTTATGCACCGGTCTATGTTCTTGCTGTCGGTATGTTCCTTTTGCTTCCTTGGGTTTTATGGCGTAATATCAGATTGAACAGGGTGAAATAAGATGAAACTTGAAACAAAATTATGCAGTTCACTTGTTAAGGTCATGCCGGATTGCGCGCCGGATGGGGTTGCTTTCAAAAAAGCACAGGCATTGCGCGGAGAAGTTTTTTCGTTCCAGCTGGCATATTGTCCGGTGGATTTTCATAGAGCAAAAATTGAAGTTGAGGTGGAATCCCAACTTGAAAAGAATATTTCATGGCGTAAAGCAGAACTGGTTCCCGTCAATTATCCGGGGAGTCTGTTTGATGAGGATTATCTTTTTACAACGGCGGGAATGTATCCGGACAGGCTTGAAAATCCCTCTGACAAACCGCTTTATTCCGTTCAGGGACAATGGCGTTCATTGTGGTTCAAAATAGTTGTTCCTGCGGACTGTCCTGCGGGAACTTATGATATTGCAATTACCCTTGCTGCAATGGCGGACGGCAAAAAGTGCCGTGTGAAAAAGGTCTTCAGGCTTGAAGTTATTCCCTTGACTCTGCCGAAGCAGACGTTGACCTTTACAAATTGGTTTCATGCGGATTGTATTGCCACTTATTACAACTTTGAGATGTTCAGCGAAGAACATTGGAGCGCGCTTGAAAAGTTTTTTTCAAGTGCGGCATCCCACGGTATCAATCTTCTTTTGACGCCGCTGTTTACGCTTCCGTTGGATACCGCTGTCGGCGGAGAACGTCCCACCTGCCAATTGGTGAAAGTTTTTTGCAGAAACGGAGAGTATTCCTTTGACTTTTCCCGTCTGGACCGCTGGATTTCTCTTGCTCAGAAGTGCGGGATTCGTCAATTTGAGATGTCTCATCTTTTTACCCAGTGGGGAGCTGAATTTACGCCCAAAATCATCGCTGAAGTTGATGGAAGAGAAAAGCGTATTTTCGGTTGGGATGTCCGTGCCGATTCTGCGGCGTATGCCGATTTCATGGCAGCATTTCTGCCGGAACTTGCCGGATATCTTAAAAAGAAAAAACTTCAGGAGCATGTTTACTTTCACTGTTCCGACGAACCTCAGGAGGAACACAAAAAAAATTATTGTTACGCCGCCGAACTTCTGAAAAAATATCTCGGCTCTTTCAGGATCATGGATGCGTTGAGCAGCGTTGATTTTTACCGTATGGGCTATGTGGAGTATCCTGTTCCGATAGAGTCGCATATAGAGACGTTTATTGCAGAGAATGTTCCGGAATTGTGGACCTATTATTGCTGCGGACCGGCGCAGATTTACCCCAACAGATTGATTGCCATGCCTTCATCGCGCAACCGTATTCTGGGAACGCTGCTGTATTATTTTGACGTCAAAGGCTTTTTGCATTGGGGATTCAACTTCTATTATTCACAGTTTTCAATTTGTCCCATAGACCCTTACAGATGTACGGATGCCGACAGCGCATTCCCGGCGGGAGATCCCTTTGTCGTTTATCCCGGTCCCGGCGGCGTGCCGGAGGATTCTCTGCGTCATGAAGTGTTTTTTGAGGCTCTCCAGGATCAGCGTGCTTTGCAGCTGCTTGAAAAGTTCATGCCGCGCAAAAAGATTCTTGCCCTGTTGAACAAAAGTGTTTCAGACGGCAAAATGAGCATGGCAAATTATCCCCGCGGCGAACAGGCGGTTCTGGGTCTGCGTAAAAAGATCAACACTCTGCTGAAAAAATACGCAGACGGGAATTGATAACTTTTTCTGAAGGCTCTGTTCCCTATATGGGTAGATATTACCGATAGGGTATTGTCTTTATTTAAAAAATACCTCGCTTTTTTTGAAAAGAGGAGAGGGGTTCGGGGAGAGGAGAGAAACTTTTTTTCTCGTGAAAAAAAGATTTTCTCCTCTCCCCGACGCCCCTCTGCCCTTATCGGGAACAGCGTATTTCTGAAATTCAGCAAAGATGCAGGGCGTGTTCCAGTTTTCCCCGGGCGGAAAGCACGTCGCCTGCAAGGAAGAGAGAACCTGAAACCAGAATTCTTCTGTCGGAACTTTCCAGAGCAAGAGCAACCGCTTCGGGACCTGAGGCGGCACTCCGGGCTTTGAATCCGAGTTCATTTGCCATGGCAATCAACTCTTCGGGCGTATGACATTTTCTACCCTCTTCAAAATTGGGAATCATAATGAACTCTGCGGCGATATCTTTGTAAAGCGGCAGACTTTGAGAAACGTCTTTATCTTTGAACGCACCGAAAACGATGGTGAATTTTTCCTGCGGCAGCAGCTCTTTTATGGATTCAGTCAAGGCACGGATACCGTCGGGATTGTGTCCGCCGTCAACGATGATACGTTCTTCAATTTTATCCAGACGGGCGGGCCAGCGGACTTGGGCAAGAGAAGCAAGAGCGGAGTTAAAATCAAAACTCCATTTTTCTGCCAGATATTTCAGAACGTTGTAAACGATGCGGAAGTTTTCTCTCTGCATTCTGCCGGGAAGTCCGAGCGAAATGTTTCTGCCCTGATAGAGAAAACTTTGAACAAATCCGTTTGTGCGCTCATCCGCAGAAAATACGGCGGGTGTTTCTTCCAATGGACCCGTGGCTGAGATACCCAATTCTGACGCTCTGGCAAGGATTACCTCTTTGGCCTCCTTGACAAGTTCTCCGTAAAACAGCGGCACATCTTTTCTGAGGATACCCGCCTTTTCCCATGCGATTTCCGCCAGCGTGTTGCCCAGATGATTCTGATGGTCAAGGGCGATGTTTGTGATAACAGAAACGGATGTATCCACGGAATTTGTTGCATCCAGTCTGCCGCCCATGCCGGTTTCCCAGATGACGGCATCGCATTTTTCTTCGCAGAAAATCATGATGGCAAGGACGGTGGCAAATTCAAAATAAGTTGTTCTTCTGCCCTTGGAAAGTTTCGCAAGTTTTTCCACTGCGGCATTGAACTTTTCGCGGTCAATGGTTTTGCCGTTGACTCTGAAACGCTCTCTGATGTCAATCAGATGCGGAGACGTGAAGAATCCTGTTTTCAGTCCTGCACCTCTTAAAGCACACTCAAGCATTGCACCTGTGGAGCCTTTGCCGTTGGTGCCGGCAATGTGGATGAAACGCAGGTTTTTCTGGGGATTTCCCACAGCTTTGAGATGTTCTCTGATATCATCCAGACCGAGGCGGATACCGAACATATCCAGATTTTCAAAATATTTATCACCGTCAAAAGAGTTCATGAGATACCTGCTTGCAAATTATCTGACCGGACAGGGAGACCAGACCGGCATGGAAAGGGGATATTTTGTGGAAATCAATGTACGGACTTTGCCCGTCCATGTGTCAACAATACAAATTTCTGAGTGGTTTCCTGCACCGCGCTTGCAGACGATTTGGCGGTTGTCTGCCGCCCAGGTCGGGGATTCGTAGTTCCCGGGGATGTTGGTTACACGGGTGTTCTTTCCGCTTGCCAAATCAAGAACGGCAAGGGTGTAACTGCCGTTGATTCTTGTAGCATAAACGATTTTGTTGTCGGTGGACCAGTCGGGTGTCACCGCGTCTGAACCGATGGAGGGAAGTTTTTGTTTTCCGGAACCGTTGCGGTTGATGATGTAAAGATGGGGGCGTCCGGATTCGTCACTTACAAAGACGATTTTCTGACCGTCCGGACTCCAGGCAGGGGAGGCTTCAACGGCGATTCCTCTGGTCAGACGGCGGGGACGGGAGGAGCCGAATGTAAGAACATAAAGGTCTACGCGGTGGTCGGGACTTAAAATTACCGCCAGATTTCTGCCGTCAGGAGAGGGTGCGGCTCCGGTGTTGATACCGTTGAAACTGCAAAGCTGACGGGTGCGGCGCGGAGAAGTAAGTGTGGTTTCCAGAATCTGAATGCCGGACTTGTTGTATTTTGAGAAGATAACTGATCTTCCGGAACTGGACCACGAGGGTTCAACGCAGAGCGTGTTGTATTTTGTCAGCTGTTCGGTGTTTTTTCCGTCGATATCGCAGATGTAAAGATTGCGGACACCGGGGGCGGTTGTTGCGCAAAATGCAATTTTTGAACGGCAGAATCCTTTTACTTTCAGGGCTTTGAAAGTTTTTTCAATGATGGCGTCCGCAAATTGTGCCGCAAGTTTGCGGGGAGCTGTGCCATTGACGGCAATCTGCCAGCTGCCCTGAGAGATTCCGCCGAGTGAAAGCTGAACAGTGAGTCTGTTTCCGGAATGTTGTCCTTTGAGAGTGTAATCCGCTTGAGTTGTTGCAGTCAGATCAAACCAGCCTGAAGCTCTGAGAAGAGATTTGAGTTCTTCTGTGAAAGCGGGATTTCCCTGAATGTTTTCAATGTAAAGAGTCGGGTTGTCCCTGACGGTTTTGACCACCCTGACCGGAGCGGCGCAAAGATGGTGTGAAACGACGGCAGTCAATAAAAAGACAGTGCAGAAAAGCGGACGGAACATCAATTTATTTCTCCTTGTACTGAATGATTTTTTTGTATTGTTTTTACACAGAGGTAATGTATCATTGTTCAGTATTTTTTCAATACCTTTTCCAAAGAAGAAAGCAGAAAATTTACATCATTTTCAGTTGATTGAAACCCCAAAGATATCCGCAGTCCGGCATAGGCGTCATTGCGATTGTATCCCAGTGCCGTCAGGGCGGGGGAAGGATCGCGTGTTTCTGAAGCACAGGCACTTCCGCTTGAAATCAAAATTCCCTCTTCTGACAGCAGTCTTACCAGTACGCCGCCCTGATATCCGAGGGCAGTCAGGTGAAGGATGTAGGGGGTTGCATAATCTTCAGGAATTGTGGCAAAAAGATTCAACTTCTGCGCGCCCTCTCTCACCAGACGGTTCAGCTGTGTTGTGCGGTTAAAATTTTCTCTCATCTGTTTTGCGGCTTTTTTGGCAGCAAAAGCGCAGGTGAGGATTGTTGCGGGGAGGACTCTGCTCAAGAGGTATTCCTGATGACGCATTTTTTCTGCGGCGGCAATGAATTTATCCGCGCCCTGAAAACGGGGCGAAACCAGCAGAGCCGCACTGCCCGGCGCACCGAATTTATTGCCTGAAATTGCGATGATGTCGGCATTTTTGCAGGGGATGGGAATTTTTCCCGCCGCTTGAACGGCATCCAGAAAGTGAATTGCACCCGGGGTTGCGGAAAAAAGTTTTTCAGAATCCTGAATGATGCCGGTTTCACTTTGTACCAGATGACAGGCGGCGATATCGCAGCAGGGAGATTCCGGCAGTTTGAACTGTCCGTTCCGTGAGTCAGGAATAAGCAGCTGCACGTTTTTTGATATCCTTTTTAAAGCTGCAGACAGGGCAGGGTGTTCCAGTTTGCTTGAGAGGATCTTTTTTTCTCCTTTTTCAATACAATGACTGAAAATGAAAAAGGCCTCAGTTGCGCTGGAACACCAGATGACCCGTCTGTCAGGAGAGCCGGTGAGGACTTCAGAAAGCGTTCTTCCGGCATCGGAAATTTCTTTGCGCAAAAGATACCCCTCTTTGTGTGCCGATTCCTGATTGGCACCGTATTTTTGAAGAGCGTCTGCAAAAAAAGCCGCAGTTTCTTTGTCAGGAAGTGCGGCTGAAGCATTGTCAAGATATATCATTTCAACTTGTTTCCCTGTATATGTGTATAAAGATAGCAGAAGTATTGACGATAATCAAGCAGTTTTGTTTGACTTTTTATAAAAAGTATAGTCTATTAATAAGACGACAGAAAAAACAAACACAGGAGTTCTGAAAAAAAGATTATGGATAATCCGGTTATTTACTTTGATAATAATGCCACAACCCGGGTCGCTCCCGAAGTGGTTGAGGCGATGATGCCGTTCTTTTGCGAACGGTACGGCAATCCGTCAAGTATCCACTCTTTCGGCGGAAGTGTCGCTGATGATGTGGAAAAAGCACGGTGCAGTGTGGCGCAGCTGCTGGGCGCAAAATTCCGCGACCGTGACGGAATTGCCGCCGAAATTATTTTCACCAGCTGCGGAACTGAAGGCGATAATGCCGCAATCAATGCCGCTTTCAAGGCACGTCCCGGCAGAAATAAACTTGTGACCAGCGTGGTGGAACATCCCGCAGTGCTTTCTTATGCAAAAGAGTTGGAGCGTCAGGGCAGGGAGGTTGTTTATATTCCCGTTGACGGCAGAGGGCGTCTTAATATGCAGGCTCTGAAAGAAGCTGTTGATGAAAATACCGCCATCGTTTCTGTAATGTGGGCGAATAATGAGACCGGAACGATTTTCCCCATCGGCGAAATTGTGAAAATTGCACATGCTTCCGGAGCTCTCTTTCATACCGACGCTGTCCAGGCTGTCGGAAAAGTTCCGATTGATGTGGATGCGCTTGAAATCGACTTTTTGAGTCTTTCCGGACACAAGCTTCATGCA
>JAZQYS010000724.1:0-4402 GCA_045633645.1 Victivallaceae bacterium
ATCCTCTGCCCAATCTCACATTTCTGGATGAAACAACAACCGTTGTGTTGGGAAAAGTCCGTTTTTACGGAATCGGGGGAGATTTTCACAGCAAACATCTGCCGATGGCTGAAAAATCGGGCATTCCGTGGGTAAAAAAACAAATCAAAAGTGCTTTCTGGCAGTACCGCAAACTTGTACAATTGCTGGATTTGTGTCCATCAGGAGAAACGAGAGTGCAAATCACCCATTGCGATCCCCTTGAAGTTCCTTTTCTGCAGGCATTATCATTCCGTTGCAAAGCAGCTTTAACTTGCAGCGGACACATGCACCGCAAAGAAGTATTGCATTGGCAAAACACGGGAAAAGCTGAAGAATTATTGGCTGATTACGTCCGGCAATATCCGGAATTAAATTGGCATGATATGCTCAAAAATTCACCAAAAAAAACTGTTCATCACTTGAATTTACCGGCATCATTTCCGCTGTTGCTTGAAATTGACGGTTCAGATTTCCGGGTGCCGGGGCAATAATCTGTTCAACATCTTGTTGAAAGAAATATTCCTGCTCCTATAAAAAACAATGCAAAAAAACGCATCTCTTTTTGGGGAAGAGATGCGTTTTTTGTCTTGAAAAGTTACGGTCAGAAACCGATCTTTTCTTCAAGATAATCACGCAGCTGGGTGATACCGACACGTTCCTGCTGCATGGTGTCGCGATCGCGGACGGTGACGGCATTGTCATTGAGAGAATCAAAGTCAAAGGTCACGCAATACGGCGTACCGATTTCATCCTGACGGCGGTAACGTTTACCGATACTTCCGGTTTCGTCAAACTCACAGCGGAAATAACGTTCAAAGGTCTTGCAGAGCGCATGAGCGTTCTCAGACAGCTTCTTGGACTGAGGCAGGAAGGCAACCTGAATCGGCGCAACCAGAGCAGGCAGGTGCAGAACAACGCGGACGTCTTCTTCCTGTCCCTCTTTCTTGGTCGCAGCCACGTCTTCATCGTAGGCATTGGCAAGCAGAGCAAGCATCGTACGGTCAACACCGACACTGGTTTCAATAACAGTCGGCATGATCGTTCTGTGATTGTCGTGGTCAAAGTAGCTCAAATCCTCACCGGAGAACTTGCTGTGCTGTGACAAATCCCAGGTTCCGCGATGGTGGACGCCTTCAAGTTCGCCCCAGCCGAAGGGGAACTTGACTTCAATGTCAATGGCAGCCTTGGCATAGTGAGCGAGTTTTTCGTGGACGTAGATACGCATATTGTCATCGGTAAAGCCCAGCTTTTTGTAGTAGTTGATACGCTGTTCTTTCCAATATTCAAACCACTTCATGCCCTCATCGCCGTCGCAGAAAAATTCCATTTCCATCTGAGTAAATTCACGGCTGCGGAAAGTGAAGTTGCGGGGGTTGATCTCATTGCGGAACGCTTTACCGACCTGAGCCACACCGAAAGGCAGCTTCTGACGGGCTGCGACACGGACACTGTGGAAATCAACGAAAATCGGCTGGCAGGATTCTGCACGCAGATAAGCGACATGCTCATCATCAAACACCGGACCGACAAAGGTCTTCATCATCAGGTTGAACTCTTTGGGTTCAGTCAGATCTTTGCTGCCGCAGGCGGGACAGGTGGTGGGATCATCCATCTGATCAACACGGTGACGGGCTTTGCAGGTCTTGCAGTCGGTCATCAAGTCGCTGAACTGGTCAATGTGACCGGAGGCTTTCCAAATCGTGGGATTGGCGATAATCGTGGAATCAAGACCCTCGATATTATCGCGGGTTTCAACCATTTCTTTCCACCACAGAGCTTCAACAGCGCGTTTCATGCGGCAGCCGTAGGGACCGTAATCCCAGAAACCGTTGAATCCGCCGTAGATTTCAGAACTGGGGAAAACAAAGCCGCGGCGTTTGCACAAACTGACGAGCTTTTCCATCAACTCAGGGTTGCTTGCTTCATCTGCCATAATAACATTTCCTTATTTGAAAAATTAGAGAATCGCCAGAAGTTCAACATCAAAAATCAAAGCGGCACAGGGCGGGATGGCGCCCGGGGCTCCGCGATCACCGTAGGCAAGTTCAGCAGGAATAAAGAAGCGGTACTTGGAGCCGACACTCATCAACTGCAGACCTTCAGTCCATCCGGCGATGACCTGAGTCAAACCGAACTCAGCCGGTTCTCCGCGCTGAACGGAGCTGTCAAAAACTTTGCCGTCGATCAAACTGCCGGTGTAGTGAACACGGACTTTTTTATCTTTGGTCGGCTTGGGACCGTTGCCCTCAGTCAAAACCTGATACTGCAAGCCGGTGGCGGTGGTCTTAACGCCATCTTTCTTTGCGTTGGCAGCAAGAAACTCTTCGCCGGCAGCGCGGTTCTGATCGGCAGCGGCCTTCATGGCTTTCTGGCCGGCAGCTTGAACTTCCTGCTGGAATTTCTGCATATTCTGAGCATATTCTTCCTGAGACAATTCCGGTTCTTTTCCGGCAAGGACGGTTTCCAGAGCCTTGACAAAAGAAGCATTGTCAATTTCAAGAGGAAGTTCACAAATGTTGCCCGCAACATTCATGCCCAGAGCATAACTCATTTTTTCGATATCATTCATTTATCACACGTCTCCATATTAAGAGGTTAAATAAAAATAAGCGTTTTATTAATATACCACTTCTCCGGAACTTTTTCAATCCATTGAAACGTCTCAGGAGAAAATATCATATTTTTTTCTTATTTTCAATCCCCTGTTCTAAAAAAAAACTCCCGGGAGTTCCGGGAGTCTCTTTTGTACTGACAATCAGCTGTCGTATCAGCGGGGAAGCTGATCTTTGTATTTTTCAACATTGTCTTTGGTGACCAGAGCATAGCGGATAGCAAAAGCCTTGTCGTAATCTTTCGGGGCTTTGATATCATATTTGGCTCCGGGAGCAGTCACGATGACCGCAGCAATATCACCTTTTTTGACAGCCTTGGCAAAGTCAAAGTTGGCACTGAATCCGGTGTTCATAAGAATCAGTTTGGCGCGTTTGTCCGCAGCAGTCTTGAAGTATTTCATTCTGCGGGCATCCTGGGGCAGACCGATGTTGCTGATGACAACAGCAGCGTCAGTGTGCTTGGCAAGAAGAGCATCCATATCTTTGGCCTTCATGAATTCTTCAACCGGAACACCGTTGTTTTCCATTTCTTTGGGAACGGGGATGAAGTCAGTGACCAGATTGCCGCCGCAGTTTTCCTTGATGGAAGCAACGACGCGCTTTCCGAGATCACCCTGTTCAAAGGATTTGTCAGTGATGAAAAGAACTTTCTTTCCGCCGGCAAGAGTTGCAGCGAACTTGGCGGCTTTGACACCGCGGGATTCGGCAAATCTCATCTCACTGTTGAGAATGGTAGAACTGCCGCCGCCGAAAACATCCATTTCTTTGAGCAGCATGATTGCTCCGGCAAGAACAACCAGAAACAGAACGATGGCAACAGGCTGCATAGCCGGATTGCTTTTCTGCTTTTTGCTGCAAATCATCATACCGATCAAACCGACTGCCATAACGATAACCCACAATGCTACCATTTTATACCTCCTGAAATTTTAAGCATGGTTTTGCAAAGTTTAAGACGACAAAATATGCTGTCTTCTCTATACAATAACAGGCATTTATACAAAAGTCAAATTATTTTTCTGTTTTTTTACACTTTATTGAAAATTTTTAACATTCAACTGCGTTAATTATTATTAAACAAGTTGTTCCAAAATTTTCAAAATTCAGAAAAAGAATCCTTTTCAGCAGAGTTTTGCAAGAGCCTGATTCAAACGTGAAAGAGACTCCTCTTTGCCGAGAATATCCATAATTTCACCGGGACCGCCGGGCGTTACAGACAATCCGGAAAGCGCAATACGCACTGCCCACATGGGCTGACCGAGTTTCACACCGTTCTTTTCTGCATAAGCAGCAATGATTTCTCCGATCTTCGCCGGTTCCATGACGTCAAGCGCAGCAAACTCAGGAATGAGAGTTTCCAGAATCGTCTTGGCAACTTCAGGAGAACACTTGCTCTTTTTGTTGAAAAAGAGGTCATTCTCAAAAGCAGGCAGTTCAGCAAGAAATCCGATTTTGCCGGGGATATCGGTCAGAAGTTCGGTACGCTGATGCAGAATTGCAGCAATCTTTTCCCAGACAGGAACAAGTTTCTCCGGCAGCTGAGCAAAGGGCTGTGCAATTTTCACAAAATCCGCAAAAGGCAGAGCTTTAATGTATTCAGAATTCATCCAGCGCAGTTTTTCATAATCAAAAACCGCAGGAGACTTGTTGAGTCCGGCAATATCAAAACGTCCGGAAAGTTCTTCAAGCGAGAACAACTCCTGATCTGATTTGGGAGACCAGCCCAGAAGGGCGATGTAGTTGACAATCGCTTCAGGCAGATAACCGTC
>JAZQYS010000725.1:0-2026 GCA_045633645.1 Victivallaceae bacterium
TCAAAAGCAGACGGCAGTTCCGAAGCTGATCCCATTTTGTTAAGCGGTGTCGGACTCTATATGCTGCGCGGTGTCGGCTCCGTCGGAATCGGAAAAAATCTTGCGATGGATTTGGTTTTTGCACCTGCAACTTTTGATATGATCAAAAATATTCCCGGTAAAAAAGACTTTTCTCTTCAGGGATTTATTGACACCTTTTCAAAAGTGCCGCACTTAATGCGTCTGCGCGGACCTGAAAATCTCAAATTGGATTTTACGCTTAAAAGTTCCGCAGTCACCTTGAATTTTGAACGCAATTTTTACAATCCGCGCAAAAGTGCCGTCAAAGAGTATACTGTAAACGTCAAAGATGCCCGGGGAAAAACCATTTATTCCTTCAAGGGTAATGTCAATGACCGGAGCGATTTGCGCAAATCCTGTGTCCTGCGCGGAAAGAAAGGTGACCGTTTTGAAATTTCCATCACGGATAACGTCAGCAGTTACTGGGATGTGTATACTTCGGACAAAACGCCCGTCAGAGTGCATTTGAACAGAAGTTCTCAGTTTGCCAACGGCGTTTCTCTCTTTTTCGGCGTACGTGTCCCGGCGGGTGTGAAAAAATTCAAAGTCCGTTATATCGGTTGTCATCTGGGAGAATACGGTATTGTTGCCATTGATAAGACGGGAAAGGTTCTCTTTACCCGTTCCCAATACAACGGTAAAGTCCAGCTGCCCTGGCAGAAAGATGCCCTGAGAAACAACTGTGATGTGACCATTGAACGCAAGGATTCCTCAAAAGAAGAAGTCTATCGTTTCTTCACCTGGTCCGGCGGAGATATCCTGCTTGATCTTGAGGGCGTTCCACCCGTTATTGAGTTTATCCGCTGATAAACAAAAATCGGTGCAGCTTTTTGAGGCTGTACCGTTTTTTTTATGCCGTTTTTATTTGCCGCTGTGGACTTTTACAGCTCCGATCAAGTCGTGCAGAAGTGTGCGGAATTGCGGGGCTTTTTGTTTTGCCATAATCATCACTTCTTCAAGAGAGAGGGGATTGTTTGAAACTCCGGCGGCAAGATTACTGATACAAGTAAGGGTCAGTGTTCTGAAATTGCAATGACATGCCGCCATTGCCTCGACCACGGTGGACATACCTACGGCATCGGCTCCGATGGTTCTTAAAAAGCGGATTTCAGCAGGCGTTTCAAAATTGGGTCCTGCTGTTTGAACGAGAACTCCGTGTTTTAACGTAATACCATTGCGTTTGGCTACGGCATCGGCAAGACGTCTTAAATCTTTGTCATAAACGCAGCTCATATCCGGAAAACGCACACCGAGAGAATCCGGATTCTTTCCTCTGAGGGGGGAGGGGACAAAAAAAGAAATATGGTCATCAACCAGCATGAAGTCCCCTGCTTCAAAATCCGGATTGATTCCGCCTGCGGCATTGGTCAGAATCAGAAATTGTGCGCCCATCTTCCGCAGCAGGCGCAGCGGCATGACTGTGTCAGTAATATCATGTCCCTCGTAATAGTGGACTCTGCCCTGCATGACGGCAACTTTGACCCCGGCGATTTTTCCGAAAACAAATCTGCCTTTGTGTCCCGGCGCCGTTGAAACGGGCATACCGGGAATATCGCGGTAGTCTATAAAAAAAGCGTGTTCCACTTCGTCCGCAAATCCGCCCAGTCCCGAGCCGAGAGTTACGGCAACGTCCGGGATGAAATCTGTTTGCTTGCGGATGTATTCCAGGGCTGTTTCCAATTTCTTTTCAATCATTTTTTTCTCCTCAAATATTCATTGAAAGGGTGAATAAACGCATATAATCCGGTTCCTCCGCCGGATTGATGAGTATTGTATTTTTTTGAATGTTTTCTGTTTCAGAAATCCGTCCAGGTGTCATGGCACAAGTTATTGTTCCCATCAGTGCGGCGTTTCCGCAGCGGATAAATTTTTCTTCCGGCAAATCAGGCAGAAGTCCGATCGATACGGCATTGGGAATATTCAGGTGTTCAGCAAAGTTTCCTGCAAGATAAACAGAGTCGATATT
>JAZQYS010000726.1:0-3644 GCA_045633645.1 Victivallaceae bacterium
CTCAGTCCGTAAAAAAGGACACACTTCCATTGTTCGCGGGTAAAAGATTTTATTTTGGGACGGACAAAAGCCATGAGCATAACACCGGCAATGCCGACACGCAGCGTAACGGCTCCGGCGGGTCCCAGCAGAGAAAAAAGATATTTTGCGATGGAGGCGCCGCCCTGAATGCTCATCATGGAACAGAGGGCGGAACCGATGGCAAGTTTTTTATCTGAATTCATAATAAGCTGTCCAGTAACGCCTGACATCCTTCGGTGACATCGCGCCAGGTGGCGTCAAAGTTTCCGGAATACCAGGGATCGGCAACTTCGCCGGGACGCGTTGTGTGATCAAGCAGACGGGTGATTTTGCCGTCCGGGTCACTGCCCCAATAGCGCATGGCATTGCGGATATTATTGTTGTCCATACAGATAATGTAATCAAAATTACTGTAATCAGCACGGGTGATTTGCCGGGCGTATTTGCCGGCACAGGAAATTCCGTGTTCTGCCATGACTCTGCGGGCAGGGGGATATACGGGATTGCCCAGTTCTTCGGTACTGGTTGCGGCGGATTCGATATAAAAATCTTCGGCAACGCCGGATTTTTCAACCAGATCTTTCATGACAAACTCCGCCATGGGACTGCGGCAGATATTGCCGTGACAGACAAAAAGTATGCGTTTCATAAATTTTAAGCTCCTCCTGACAGCAGTGCTTCCAATACAGCACAGCCATTTAAAAATCCGTGAGCAAGAATGGCTGCCGTCAGATTTTTGTAACGGAAGTACAGCCATTGAAATCCGAGACCGATGATAAACAATCCCGGTGCTCCGGCAAGAAACAAGTGACAGATTGAAAATATGATTGCAGTTCCGAACCAGGCGGTTTTTACACCGTATTGCAGAAGTCCGGCAAAAAGAATCCTGCGGAACAGCAGTTCTTCCGCAACGGGAACAATCAAAACAACCAATGCGCTTAACATGACTGCTTCAACAGCTGAACAATTTCTCGCAAGAGTAAGAAGATATTGTTCCTGTTTGTACGGTATTTCTAAAATATCAAGACAAATTTTCCATATCATACAGACCGTACCGCTGCATAAAATAATGCCGAGTGTAGCGCAAAGAATATATCCGACTGCTTTTAAATCAAGTTTGGATATGGTCAAAAAATCTCTGCCGCCTGCTTTCCGGAGAACGGTGAGCATGGCAATAATACCGCAGACAGGAGAAATATATGCCGTCGCCAACATCAAAATATTGCTTCTGCTGCAAATAATCAGCTGCGGAAGCGGCGTAATAACAAAGGCTGCTCCCAGGATGAAGGCGGTAATTGCCGTTTTATCCGGAAGTTTAAAAGACTCCGGAATCGTGGAAAACTCTTTAAAATTCAGCGGCATATCGTCAAACGTCTTTCACTGTCGGAGAGGTGTTCAATCTCAACGCAGACAGCATTTTCAGGCAGAATACCGTCAATTCTGTCGGGCCATTCAATAAGGGAAATGCCCTGTGGGTCATCCAGAAACTCATCCACGCCGAAAGCCAAAGCGGCATTGACGCCTGAAATGCGGTACAAATCCAGGTGATAAAGTCTGCCGCCATCGGGCAGTTCATATTCCTGAACGATGGTGTACGTCGGACTTGAAACCGGTTCGGTAATTCCCAGTCCACGGGCAAATCCGCGCGAAAACACGGTCTTTCCCGCGCCCAGGGTGCCGCGCAAAAGAACGGAATCTCCCTTTGATAGACTCATGGCAAGAGTTTTGCCGATATTTTCAGTCTCTTCTTCACTTGAAGTGATAAATTCTTTTTTATCTGTGTTCATAACCGTTTTTATCCATTTTTATTGGTAAATTATTTTTGTCAACAAGAAGACTTTCTCCGCGTTTGATAACTCTGCCGATACAGGTAAGCTGAGCAAAGTCATCCCCGGGGAAAGCGGTAAGTTTTTCAGGCGAAGTAAAGAATAATTCATAATCTTCACCGTCAGAAAACGCGTTTGGAACAACTGCTCCGGCACGCAGGGGGATTTTTTCCAGATCAAGCATGAGAGAAACGTTGGAACTTTCTGCCAGACGCATGGCATCCAGCAGAAGTCCGTCACTGATATCCAGCATGGCGGAGGCGTGGTCACGCAGAAATGTTCCCTCTTTCAAGCGGGGGACAAAGTGCAGATGATGTCGGGAATAAAAAGAGTTGCCGATACATCCTGTCACATAAACAAAGTCTCCCGGACGGGCGCCGGAACGCAGGACGGCTTTGCCGCAGGGAATTTCTCCCAGAATGGTCAGCGTTGCACAAAAGGCTTTTTCTGCAAGAGAAGCGGTATCTCCGCCGCAGACGGGAACGTCAAAAATCATCCCCGCTTGGGCAACGCCTGAAATAAAACGTTCAACATACTCTTCACTCTTGCCGCATGAAGCGATTGTAAGAAGTGCCGTAAGCGGCACACCTCCCATGGCGGCAATGTCGCTTAAATTGCGGTTCATCAGCTTTTTACCGGCGTCTTCCGGAGACGTTTCAGGGAGGAAGTGGATATTTTCAATCACCTGATCAGCAGCGGCAAGCAGTTGATTTTTGCCGGGCATATTGATCACGGCACAGTCGTCCCCTGCGCCTGCGGCAATTCTGGAATTGACAGGCAGCAGTTCCGGCAATTTTTTGAGTATTTTACTTTCGTTCATCATAGATATTTGCGTCTCCGGTAAAATATACAGCTTTTTCATGCGATTTACAAGGCGTGTCCGATTGAAAAAAACTCAATTTGAACTATATTAACTTCGTGACAAATGAAAGGATTTTGCCCTATGTGTGCAATAAGCGGAATACTTAATCATCATTCAAAAGATGACGCAGCCCGGATTATCCGTTCAATGACCTCTGCTCAGGCGCATCGCGGTCCGGATGACGAGGGATTTTTTGTTGACGATACAGTTGCCCTCGGTCACCGCCGTCTGGCTGTCATTGACCTTGAAACCGGTCAGCAGCCTGTGACACGGGGCGGTATTACCGCCATTCTCAACGGTGAGATATACAATTATATGGATCTGCGCCGTGAACTTGAAACCATCGGACACACCTTTGAAACCCGTTCTGATACAGAGGTTTTGCTGCACCTTTACGAACAGATGGGCAGTGAATTTCTGCCTCTGCTTTCGGGTATGTTTGCATTTGCCATCTACGACAGGCGTAAAAAGCGTGTTTTAATGGCGCGCGACCGTCTGGGTAAAAAGCCTTTTGTCTACTTTTTACATCAGGACAGTTTGATTTTTTCAAGCGAATTGTGCGGCTTGAAGAAACATCCGGATATGAACAGAGAATTGGATATCAACGCTGTCAGTGATTATCTTTCTCTTCAATATGTTCCGGAACCCGGAACAATTTACAGAAAAGTCCGTAAACTTCCCCCCGGGTATCTGCTGGACTTTCATCTTGACGGCGGAGCTGTTTCTCTGCGTCCCTACTGGCATTTGAGTTTTGCATTCAAGCCGCAGGATTTATCTTTTGAAGATGCCGTCAAAGGCTTGCGTGAACGGGTTGAAAAAGCCGTTGCAAGACGTCTGGTTTCAGATGTGCCGTTGGGCGTATTTCTTTCAGGCGGCATTGATTCCGCCGTTATTGCCGGAACTGCGGCAAAACAGCTTTCTCCGGGCAAGTGCAG
>JAZQYS010000727.1:0-5045 GCA_045633645.1 Victivallaceae bacterium
ACGGCGTGCAGGCTCTGCGCGACGGTCTCGGCGAACACTTTGAAACGCTGGTCAAAAACTGCGCTTCCACGATTGAAAAAGGTGGGAAACTGGTCATTACCGGTATCGGAAAATCCGGTTATATCGGCAAAAAAATGGCGGCGACGCTTTCCAGTGTCGGCAGCCCTGCCGTTTTCATGCACCCGGTTGAAGCCCGTCACGGAGATCTGGGTATCAGTCAGAAAAACGACTTGTTGATTGCGTTGAGTTACAGCGGCGAAACCGAAGAACTGCTGGTCGTGTTGACTCCTGCCAAACGTCTCGGCGTTGAACTTGTTGCCATTACCGGAAACCCCGAATCCACGCTGGCAAAAATGAGTGATCTGGTGGTTGAAATGCCCGTTCCGCGTGAAGCGTGTCCCTTCAACCTCGCTCCGACGACAACCACCACTGCGCTGCTGGTTCTCGGAGATGCTCTGGCTCTTGTCCTGCTGGATATGCACGGATTTTCCAAATCCGATTACGGCAGACTTCACCCCGGCGGTGCCATCGGCAGAATGGTTACAACCAGAGCCGAAGACATTATGCGGAAACTTGAAAACTCCGCTCTTGTCAAGGTTGAAAGTACCGTCCGTGAAACGATTTATGCCATGAGCCACGCCCGTTGCGGTTCCGCTATCATCACCGATGCAGAAAATCATCTTCTGGGTATTTTCACCGACGGAGATTTCCGCCGGCTCGCCGAAAAAGAGGATAAGGTTCTTGAATTCACCATGAATGAAGTCATGACAAAAAATCCCGTTTCCATCAAAAAAGATGCCCTGGCTGTTGAAGTCCTCAAAATTCTTGAACAGCGCCGCATTGACGACATTGTTGTCACGGATTCAAACGGTATTGTCTGCGGATTCATTGATGTTCAGGATCTGCCCGGACTTAAAATTATGTAATTGCCACAAGGGAGTATGCCGATTGTGAAAAAGTTTGTTCCGATCCTGCTGTTGTGTTTCTGTTCAGTTCTGCTTGCCGCCTCAGATGCCGAAGCGGTAAAGGTCTATGACACGGGATATAAAGCATATCAGGCTCAGGAGTACTACAAAGCCGCAAAGTTGTTCGAGGATGCCCGGCTTCTTGCCGACTCACCGACAATCAAGGCAAACTCCCTGCGTGCGCTGGTCGGCGCATGGAAAATGTGCCAAATGCCGTACCGCGAATTCAAAGCCATTGAGGCTCTGCTCTCGGGATATCCGGAATTTGCAGACTTTAACGAACTGGTCAAAAGAGAATATGAGCTTGGCGCGGCATATTACAGAGGTGAACGTGAACCTGCCTATTGGCAGCTGCGTAAAATCTCCTGGCTGCAAGGCGAAAATAAATGTATTGAAATTTATACCGCCGCCCTCAAACGTGCGCCTTTTATGCCCGAAGCTCCCGGAGCCCGGCTGTGTCTGGCTCATCTGTACGATGAAGACGGCAAAACAAAGGCCTCCCTTGAGCAGTACCGTATCATCATCCGGGATTTTCCGGAAACCGAAGCCTGCCGTTATGCGCTGGCGGCACTTGCAAACGGACTGCTGATTCTTGCCGAACAGGGAGACGGTGACGGCAAGTATATGTCTGAAGCGGTGGATGTGTTGAACATGTTCCGCAAAAAATATCCCAAGGCAAACGAACTGCCGTGGGTTGAGCGCAAACTGCTTGAATGCAAAAATATTCAGGCAAAAAAGCATTATGAAACAGCTTGTTTTTATGCCCGCAGCGGACAGAAAGAAGCGGCATGCCGTTATCTTGCCGTTGTTCTGCGGGATTATCCTGAAAGCACCGCTGCCGCAGATGCCGAAAAGCTGCTGGTAACTCTTGATAAATCATTTACCCCCGGAGATTTCCAATCAGGCAAAAACGGACATCTGCCCAAACTTGAAACATACTCCGTTCCGCCGGAAGCTGAACGTGTTCTGATTGTCCCCCGCAGTGACAACAGTTACCTGATTCCGGTTCCGGACCTGTCAAATAAAACCAACCTTTCACAGGAGAAAAAATAAATGTTCCGGGATATTTTCCTCAAGGCTCTCCGTTTATCCATGCTGCTCCTGCTGGCAATGCTCTTTGCCGGCTGCGGTTACCGTATCGGAAATATGGGACATCCGCAGTTGAAAAGTGTTGCCATCGCTCCCGTGGTCAATGATACTCTTGCTTATAATGCGTCGGCAAATATGCGCAATCAGCTGGCTGAACGTTTTCAGGTTGACGGCACCATGAAGCTTACCGGCATGAAGCAGGCGGACTGCATTGTCTACGCCCGTATTATTGATGTCAAACTCAGTGAGATTGAAGCAAGCACCCGCGCCGAAGATGATTTTCTGCCCAACCAGTGGGCTGTGGATGTGTCTGTTGAGTTTTCAGTGCTGATTCCCGGACAGACCAAGCCGCTGATTGACAAAAGAAAAGCTCAGGGACGGGCGGAATTCATGAGTGGTCCGGATATTGAAATCAGCCGCAACTATGCCATTCAGCAAGCCTGTTTTTCTGCGGCAAAAAATCTTGTCAGTCAGGTCACCGAAGCCTGGTAAAAAATAAAAAAAGGGTTTTGACAGCATGCTGTTGAGTATTGCCAAAAAAGGACAGACGATGTTCCTGCTGTCATTTGTCTTTTTTATTTTCGTCGGAACCATTCTCCTGAAAACAACCGGCACGAAAATTGCGGGGGAACTCGGTTGGGTCGATTCCCTTTTCATGGCAACCAGCGCCGTCTGCGTCACCGGTCTGGCGACCGTCCCTGCTACGGAGTTCAATCTTTTCGGACAACTCATTCTGATAACTTTGATTCAAATCGGCGGTATCGGTGTCATGACGTTGAGTGCTTCTATCCTGCTGTCTCTGGGAAAGGGTTTGTCTTTCAGCAACACGCTGCTTATTTCTTCATTGAATGATAACTTTTCCCTGCGGGGAACAGAAGGTTTGACTCAAACTGTTATCAAATACACTTTTTTGAGTGAAGCGTGCGGAATGCTTGTTATTTACATTGGTATTCTGCTCAACGGCGGCAACTGGCTGACCTCTCTCTGGGATTCTTTTTTCATTGCCGTATCCAGTTTCTGCAACGCAGGTTTGACCCCCTTTAATGACAGTATGGCAAGTCAGCATGTTTTAAGTAAGCTGGGCTGTATCGGACTGGTTGTCTGCGGCGGTCTCGGCGTTTATGTTATCTATGACTTGCTTCAAGTTATCAACAAAAAGCAGCAGAAACTGCGTCTGCATTCCAAAGTTGTTCTGGGAACAACAGTTATTCTGCTGACGGTGGGAACTTTGCTCTTTAAATTCACCGGACTTAAAAACGGCACACGGCTGGACTGGATAGATGCGTTCTTTCTTTCAGCCTCATGCCGTACTGCAGGTTTTGCAACTTTCGACGTCGGGACGCTCTCTGATGCCGGACTTTTGACTGCAATGGTCCTCATGCTCATCGGAGCCTCTCCCGGCTCCACCGGAGGCGGTATGAAAACCAGCACCATCGCAGTTGCAGCTGCGGCAATCTGGAACACCTTTCAGGGAAATACCGAAGTATTGATGTTCAAACGGATGATTCCTTCATCCAACGTTCTGCGCGCCTTTTCTATCATTGTCATCTTTCTGCTGATAACTTACGCAGGTGTCATGACCATGCAGTGGCTTTCTCCTGAAACAGAGATGACCTCACTGATGTTTGAATCCATCTCAGCCCTGACCACAACGGGGCTGTCAATCAACGGAACAACACCTTCTTTCGGAGTTCCGGCAAAACTCATGCTGTCCGTACTGATGTTTATCGGCAGAATGGGACCGTTTACCATCATGCTGTTCCTGCTTTCAAGAGAAAAACCCGGTCAATTGAAGTACCCGCAGGAGCGGATCATTATAGGATAAATATTATGGCACGAAACAGTTATGCGATTTTCGGACTCGGTTCTTTCGGGTCAAAACTGGCGTTGGAGTTAAGCAAAGCCGGCAACACCGTTCTGGTTTGCGACATCAATCAGCAGCGGGTGGATGACCTGCGCGACAAAGTCACCCAGGCCGTCATCGCCGATGTCAGCAATGAAGAAACGGTAAAAGAACTCAATGTTTCAAAGTTCGATGCCGTGATTTTGAGTATGAGTTCCTACTTTGAAAAACAGGTTCTCGCTCTGACCCTGTTGAAACAGGAGGGCGTAAAAAGAGTTCTGGCAAAAGCGAACACCAATATTCAGGAAAAAATCCTCTTCCGTCTGGGCGCTGATGAAGTCATTCAGCCGGAACAGGATGTCGCCAACCGTCTGTCACGGCGGTTGTCGCTCTCAAACATTTCTGATATGTTTGACTTCAAAGGTTCAGCCATTGCAGAAGTTATCGTTCCCGGACACCTGGGCGGAAAAACGCTCAAGGAACTTGACTTGCGCAACAAACATCAGGTAACGGTTCTGCTTCTGCGCAAACCCGGCAGTGCCGAAGAGTTACCCACCGGACCGGCAACACTGCTTGAACGCGGCGATCAGTTGACGGTTTTCGGCAATCAGCAATCCATCATCAACCTTTTCAAGGAGAATTAAAAATGAGTCAATGTATTTTCTGTAAAATCATCGCAGGCGAAATCCCGGCTGCAAAAATTTATGAAGACGAACTGGTGCTGGCTTTTCTGGATATCGGTCCGATCAACTTCGGACACACGCTGGTCATTCCCAAAGAACACCATGAATCCAGCGCAACGATTCCGGAGGAAACCGCAGGCAGAATGTTCCGTGTCGGCAGCCGTATCGGTATTGCCCTCAAACGCAAATTTGAATATGAAGCCTTCAATCTCCATCTTGCGGACGGAACTGCCGCAGGACAAGTTGTCATGCATGCCCATCTGCACGTTGTTCCCCGGGGCGTCGAAGACGGTTTCCGCTGGAACTGGCGTCAGCTTTCCTACAAAGAGGGAGAAATCAAAGAGTTTGCCGAAGAGCTCTCTGCGCGTGTTGCCGCTGATTTGAAATGCGGTGAATAAAATGCTGCTGTCAGTCAGAAAATTCTCTCTACTTGCAGGAATACTTCTTCTGTTTGCCGTATCCGGC